>JAKPBL010000548.1 GCA_029778965.1 Bacteroidota bacterium | reverse complement strand
GTTGACGCTGATGCGGTTCCCGCCGACGTGGTTGCCCGCGAGAAAGCCATCATCACCGACCAGGTGGCTGCCGATCCGAAAATGGCCGGCAAGCCTGCCGAGATGATCGAAAAGATCGCCGCCGGTAAGCTGAACGCTTTCTTCAAGGAGAACACGCTGCTGGCGCAGGCCTATGTAAAAGACGGCGCCCAAAGCGTTGCCGATTACCTGAAAAGCGTAAACAAAGACCTGAAGGTAACTGAATTCAAGCGCGTAGCGCTGGGATAAGCAGTATGCGTCCAAATAATAAAAGGGCTGTCGGTAACGACGGCCCTTTTTAGCTGCCTGCTGAAGAAAAGGAAAGCTATGATGGCAATCATCCAGGTAACCCAATGCGGACTGGCCGGAAAATTTTCCATCTTAAACCAATAGCCCTTACGGTCAGGCTAAAATGTATATTCCCATATTTCCGTCCTATTGAAATTCGGTGAAATTACGGTATACAACTTATTACCAATAGTAAATCCTTCTACTACCCCGTTACCCCCGGTGTAGGGTATTAAATTCCACTTTTCAGTATTAGTATTAAACTCATATAAATCGTTTCCTGGAATTGCTGAAAACCCACCCATTAAACTTATGCATTTATCTGTTGAAACCCAGTTGGGTCTGGGAACGCCAACAAGTCCATTCAGGCTGCTTTTTTTTGTCCACAAATTCGTTGTTAAATCCATTTCCCATGCCCCTGCTGCTTGTTCGCCGTCAAGGAGAATTTTGTTTCCATAGGAATAAAAAATAAAGTAAAGATACCGGCTATTTGCATTTACTCTATTTACAAACTTCCACTCGTCAGTTATGGGTTCATATGAATATACATAGGGTTTACCCGTCCCCTTAACATATACTTTATTGCCATTAGGCGCAGCCATTAATGATCCTACCCCATTTACATCAAACCCGACATCCTTTTTCTGCAGCCACTTTTTTGTTCCAGGATCAAGTTCCCAAAGATTTTTATTTGAAGTTGTGTCGTTCGTTGAGCTGATAATTCCATAGTATCCTTTGTTTCCAGACATAAATGAGATGCCACCTCTTTCTCCTCCGCCGGGGAAGTCCTCTATTTGGACGAGCTTATTTAATGTTGGCTCGTAGGTGTAAACATTCTTTCCCGAAATTATATAGGCCGTTTGCGACAAAACAAAAAACGTTCTGTCTCCTATATAAAGATTGTCTCGAAATGTCATCAGTCTCCATGTGCCCGACTTGGCAGCAGGAGGAACATAGGTATCAGGATCTTGTTGGTCAGGTAACGAATCGTTTTTGCCGCAGCTAAAAAGAAAGGAAACAAGCATAAGGCATAAATAATGCTTCATAATAAATAATCGGTCTAATGTATTAGAAAGGTTATGTTGAGCGGAAAAACTACTGGCTGCTTCTCAGGCATCTTATTGAGTAGCCGGTGCCTCTTTCATAATGGCTCATTTCCGAATTGGTAAGATCAAAATGAAAAGCAACAGCGGCCAAAACATGAACTGATGAGGGCGTACTGCTCCAATAACCACCATATGCATTGGAAACAAGTCTGCCATTGTCAATATCCCTGTATCCTGTTGCAGATGGCAGTTTTAGGGAAGACATAAAAGCCCCGTTTTCATCTGTAATATGTTCTGCCGCGATAAGCTTTTTCCATTCTGATTCAGTGGGGATATGCCAACCGTTTCCCAATGCTTTGCAAGGGTCGCAGCCATTTGTTTCAGACACCTCAGCAGGACTGCCTGCCGTCCACATATCGGTTTTGTGACCGTCTGACCACCAGTTGCTAAACATTTTATAGAAAAATGGGTTTGTGCCGGTTTTGCTCAGGCCCATCGGATTATTGGGAGCTGCCACCGCATTGCGTGTATTGGCGGGAACCCTGTATTGATGGCCATCGTCCCAACGCCCCCATTGAAACAAATCTCCATATGCGTATTCGTCCTTTATTGCCGATGCAACCCGCTTGCTGCCTAAATTCTGCTGAAGCCAGATATTACCGTCAGCCGCCCTGACTGTCGTATAGGTTACTTTCTTTCCACCGTACACGAATACGATCTTGCCTGTTTCTCCTTGCTCATCTGCAGGGACGATTTCATTGCGGTTTACGGGTTGCCTGGTAGTGGTGGGAGGTGCACCCTTTTGGGGATTGTCGGTGTTCTTTACCGCCGCTGTTTTGACTGGTTGTTCCAGCTTTGTCAAAAACTCGATTGAAGAAAAAATCCCATAGGCCGCCGCCTCATTTTTCTCAAACTTCTTCTCATTCGAAAAATAAGTGCAGGTATAGGTTTTACCGTTATGGATTGTTTTATAGCTGTTGGTGAAATACACCTCCTTGTTTCGGGTCAGCCTGCCTTTGAGAAACCACCATTCATGGTCTTTGACGGTCTTGAAGGAAGATTCCAGAATGTCGAGCTTCAGGGGTGTATCCTGCTGCGCTTTTTGAATTTTCAGTTCCGCTTCGGCCAATTGTTGGATATTAAAGTTTTCAAACCCCTCTGCTAGTTTGGAAATCTCAAACTTTACCTGGCACACATTGAACAGGTTCGCTCCGGGTCCGTTGAGGCTGATTTCCCCCGATGTCTCCAGCTTGTTTATTTTCCAGTCGTCGGGATAGGTGACGATAAAAATCTTATCGGATGAAACATAAGATTTTGTATTGCTTTGGGCATTGGCTGCAAAAGAAAACAATAGTAAAACGGCAGATAACATTGAATTTGTCGCCTTTACAGATAAAGTGTACCTTCTTAAACGCTTCATAGTGAATTTACGTAGGCTGGGAGATTTAATAATTGTACAGCCACGGCAAATACAAAATGCCGGAGGCTTGCTATTAATAGCAGGCCTCCGGGCATTCTCATCAGTCTTTATAAAATAAAATTTTTCCTTGATGTACCCTATGGCGTGCAGATGGAAGCTATGAATCCCGTAGCGGTTGACGCTGATGCGATCCGCCGACCTGGTTGCCCGCGAGAAAGCCATCCTCACCAGCCAGGTGGCTGCCGATCCGAAAACGGCGGTAAGCCTGCAGCAACCTCAAACTTCAAACTTTTCCGTATATTCCATGAAACCTCCTCCACTTGATTTGCCAGCGCACAGCGCCCGCATCAGACCTCCGGTCATTTGTCAGGGAATACCTGCTGCTGCACATGCAGTTTCCCGCCGGTGCGCCGCCGCCGGTGAAGGTATATCCGGTGAACCCGGAAGAAGGGATCACGTTTATTCTTGAGGGCAATTTACGGGTGGCGAATCCCGAAAGCGGATTGTCGCAGGCCCGTACCCGTAGTTATGTTTTCGGCCAGCCATCCAGCCGGCAGGACCTTGTATTGTCGCCCCATTTCCGTTTCATACATGTACGGTTCGAACCAGGCACCCTGTACCGGTTGTTTCGCTTACCGGTCGCCAGCGAGCTGCGCCAGCCCATCGATGCTGCAGCCCTGTTTGGGAAAGACCTGGCGGTTCTGGAAGAGCGATTGAAGAATGCCGGCTATGCCGAAACACCCGCGCTGCTCGACCAGTTCTTCCGCCGCCTGACCAGCCACCGCAAATGGTACCCGTCGCCTTTTGACGCCATACCCTTATGGATGCGGCATCACCCCGGCTGTTTTAATCTCGCCAAAATGGCGTCGGAGGCCTGTATGAGTGAGCGGCATTTCGAGAAAAAATTCATCGCGCAGGTGGGCGTGCGGCCAAAGCTCTTTGCAAGGATCAGCCGGTTTTATGAAGCATATATGACCAAAGAAAGGCAGCCGCAGCGCGACTGGTTATCGGTGGCGCTTGATTTCAATTATAACGACTACCAGCACCTGGTTAAAGATTTCCGGCAGTTTGCAGGTGGAAGCCCCAATGCATTGCTTAAGGCAGCCGACCTTAACCCGGAACGAAGACTTCAGTTGGCGCCTGGTTTTGTGGGTGTATAAACTGGCCGGTTTCTTACCACCGGCCTTAAGCGGTCCTGTCGCAGCTTTGAAAAAAATCTTGTATGCCAGCATTCATCGTAAAACAGGGAGAAGGTGTTCTCAGCAAACCCTATAATGTACTCGGTATGCCTGTACTGCTGAAAGTGGCTGCTGCCGATACCTGCGGCGAACTGAGCTTTTTTGTGGCGCATTACGAGAAGCACCAGGGGCCGCCGCTGCACAGCCACCCGGTAGATGAAACCTTTTATGTTATCGACGGACAGCACCGCTTCAAAGCCGGTGATGAGCTATATGAAGCCGGTCCCGGCGATATGGTTTTTATTCCGCGGAATACGCCCCACACTACCCTGTGTTTAAGCGACAACGGCCGCCTGCTGTTCTCGGTGAATCCCAGCGGGCCCGTAGAAGCCATTTTCGCGAAGCTCGATGCTTTTACCAGCCCACCGTCGATGCAGGAAGTGATGGAAGCACACGAAGCCCTGGGCATTTCCATTCTCGGTGCGCCGCTGCAGCCCTGATAGCAGGTTGCCGCGGATAACAGTTCCATGCCGCGAAAGATAAAAATTTTCTTTTCTTTGCACCGAACTGAAAAACAAAGCCATGGCATCGAAGTACAAGCGCATTCTGTTGAAATTGTCGGGGGAAGCATTGATGGGCGGTGACAGCGTCAATGGATATGAGCCGATGAACCCGGCCATCATTAAGCAATATGCGCAGGAGATCAAAAAAGTGGTGGACGCAGGTGTGGAAGTGGCCCTGGTAATCGGCGGCGGCAATATTTACCGCGGCATGAACGAAGCAGAAACCGGTATCGAACGGGCGCATGGCGATTATATGGGCATGCTTGCCACGGTGATCAATGGCATGGCCCTGCAGGCCGGCCTGGAAAAAGAAGGCGTGTTTACGCGGCTGCAGAGCGCCATTAAAATGGAGCAGGTAGCCGAACCCTATATTCGCCGGCGAGCTATCCGCCACCTGGAAAAACACCGGGTAGTCATCTTCGGCGCCGGTACGGGGAATCCTTATTTTACCACCGATACCGCCGGTTCGCTGCGGGCGATAGAGATCAAGGCCGACGTGATCCTGAAAGGCACCCGGGTGGACGGTATTTATACCGCCGACCCTGAAAAAGACCCGACAGCCACCAAATTCGAGACCATCAGCTTTCGCGACTGTATCAACCGCAACCTTAAAGTGATGGATATGACCGCCTTCACCCTTTGCATGGAGAACGATCTCCCCATTATCGTATTCGATATGAACAAGCCCGGCAACCTGATGCGGGTGGTTTCCGGCGAAGCCGTAGGCACCCTGGTGAAGGGGTAATTGCGTAGTTTTACTCGATACGACGGGCTATCTTGCATTATTCCACATCTCTGATTACTTTAGCAGACCCTATCTAGATCCCATGAAAGCCGGTGAAAGGAAACTTTCTAATCCCGACCTTTATGACTACTCTAATGCATTTATTGGTAATCAGGATCTCCGTGGGGCTAGCAGAAATCATCATTTTTCAGGTAGGA
>JAKPBL010000547.1 GCA_029778965.1 Bacteroidota bacterium | reverse complement strand
GTTCCGCAGGCCGATAACAACCAGGAGGCCCCGGCAAAGCCGAGGCAGGCGGAGCAGCTTTTGGTCAGGAATTGTCTTCTCTCCATAATCAGAAATTATAGGCGATGCCCAGGTTGAAGAAGCCATTGCTGGTATAATAGGGCACCTGTTGCGGAAAGGGTGTAATGACCAGGTCGGGATTGGGTGTGCCGGTGATACGCTGTACCCAGTCGGCCTTAACGGCAATACCCCTGATCGGCTTGAAGGTGATGCCGCCTACAATGTATTGCTGGCGGTTGGCGGGGTTGGGCAAACCCACCGACGGCATTTTGGCGCTGAGATCCATATACTCATAGCGGCCAAATAACCAGCAGCTCTTGGCGCCCTGGTGTTTGGCCCAAAACAGGTCATATGCCCCCTCGAGGTAACCACCGTAAGCGGATTTGGGCGTATTGTTGGCGTAGGCTTTATTGATATTAAGGGCGTTGGGAATGGATACACTGGTAACGATGGCCCGGATATTCCAGGCCTGGTGGGAGTATTGTGCGTTGATTTCGCCCAGCATTACCGGGTTGCCGAAAGCACCGTGGTTGAGGTGAAGGCTGTCGGCCACCCTTTTGCTGACAGCAGTGGATCCGCCCATCCAAGCGGAAGCCTGCACCCGGAAGTGCCCGGTGTAATACAGCAGGGAGCCCGAAAGCCCGAGCCCCATACCGGTGGCGCCGGAGCCGAGTTGCCGCCCGTTGCGGATAACCGAGCCATTGCGGAAAAGGGAAGAATTGAGGCCATTGGTCAGCCCGACGCTGTAATTGAGACCTGGCACACGGGCGATGCCGCCGTACAGCCCTACGCCTACTTCGCGCCAGGTGGAGGGGATGATAAGCTGTTCCACGAAGGGCCGGTCTACCCCGTTAAAGGTAGTGGGTAGGTGGTTTTCGTTGATGATGCCCAGGCGGGGAATGAAGAGTCCTGCCACCAGGTACGTATTGGGATTCAGGTTGAATTTGATAAATGCCTGCTCCATGCTGATACCGCCTTTGCCCGATTCGCCTTCATCGCCCGACTGTCCCACCACCAGCGCGTCTTCCAGCTCCATTTCAGTAAACAGGGATATCTTGTTATTGAATTTATGCCCTACGAACAACACCACCCTTGCCAGTGATGCCCGGGCATCTTTTTGCCGGGTGTCGAAGGTATAACGCGCTTCGCCGTAACCCGACAAAACGGTCGCTTGCGCGCGGGAAAGCAGTCCCGCCGCCAGGGAGTCTTCGGCTGTTAGCACCTGCGCTTTCAAAGAGAGGGAATAAGCAGTGAGTAGCAGCGAAACGAGCAGCACGGCGCGCATAGACGAGAATTTATGAGCCGCAAAATTCGTTTAATCTGATTTTAATCGCTTACCAATTCGGGAAATATTGCGTTGAGCGCTTTTACCCGACGGGTAGCACCAGACGGGTGCCACCCGACGGGTAAAATGCGGCCTTTCTGCCATTAATCAGTTTGCGAGAAGCGAAAAATCACCTCTTTCACTCCAAGTTCGCTGTACCTTTGCGCGATGATTCGCAAAGATGAAACCCTGCCCGAGGTAGTGATAAAGTTTGCCGGCGATAGCGGAGACGGCATGCAATTAACTGGCACCCAGTTCACTAACAATACGGCGCTGATGGGCATCGACCTGTCGACGTTTCCTGATTTCCCCGCTGAGATCCGGGCGCCGCAAGGTACCATTCCCGGTGTCAGCGGCTTCCAGCTCCGGTTTTCGAGCGCCCCGATTTATACGCCGGGCGACGAGTGCGATGTGCTGGTAGCCATGAACGCCGCCGCCCTGAAAACCAACCTGAAGGCGTTGAAAAAGGGGGGTAAGATCATCGTTAATACCGACGGCTTCGACGCCAAGAACCTGCGGCTGGCGAATTATCCCGACGGCGTAAATCCCATTGCCGACGACAGTCTGCAGGGGTACGAGGTCATCAAAATGGACGTGACCAAGATGACCCGCGAGGCACTGAAAGAGTTTACCCTCGGCACCAAGGAAAAAGACCGCGCGAAGAACATGTTCGTGCTGGGTTTCTTGTACTGGATGTTCAACCGCAACATGGAAAGCTCCATCCAGTTCATTACCGATAAATTCGGCAAAAAGCCCGAGCTGCTGGAGAGCAATATCAAGGTGCTCAAAGCAGGGTACAATTACGGCGATACCACCGAAACTTTCACCACACGCTATACCGTTGAGAAGGCCCGCATCCCCGCGGGCAAATACCGCAATATCATGGGTAACCAGGCGCTGGCCCTGGGACTGATCGCCGCTGCGCGGAAAAGTGGCCTACCGCTGTTCCTGGGCACCTATCCCATCACGCCGGCATCCGATATATTGCATGAACTGAGCAGGCACAAGAGTTTTGGGATCAAAACCTTCCAGGCCGAAGACGAGATCGCAGGTATTTCTTCGGCGATCGGCGCCGCTTATGGCGGCAGCCTCGGTGTTACCACCACTTCCGGCCCC
>JAKPBL010000183.1 GCA_029778965.1 Bacteroidota bacterium | reverse complement strand
ATTTTTAATAGATATATTCGATTTAGTTTTTAAATAGGTATTTTTTTAATGTTTTCAACCAGACTGAAATGAGTAAACTGACAACTAAACGGGTAGCCCCTTTTTTGGTTTTGGCGGCTGTGGCCATTGTAGCATTGTTTATCCCTACACAGCCTGCTTTCGACGATGGCGGGAAACTGTACAACAGCGCCGATATCGCCTGGCTCCTGGTGGCAACCGCGCTTGTATTCCTGATGACCCCTGGCCTGGCCTTTTTTTACGGAGGCATGGTACACAGAAAGAATGTATTGTCGACCATGATCAAAAGCGTAGTAGCCGCCGGCGTGGTAAGCATTCTTTGGGTAACAGTAGGGTTTAGCCTTTGCTTCGGCGATTCAATAGGAGGCCTGATAGGCAATCCCGGCACTTTCGCGTTCTTCAAAGGCGTTAACTCAGGCGCTCCCTGGTCGCTGGCGCCTACTATTCCCCTCGCCCTTTTCTCCTTGTTCCAGTTGATGTTTGCGATCATTACACCCGGCCTGGTAGTGGGCGCCGTAGCTGAACGTATCCGCTTTACCGCTTATATTCTCTTTATTGCCCTGTTCAGCCTGCTGGTATATGCACCTATTGCACACTGGACCTGGCATCCCGAAGGGTTCCTGTTTAAGATGGGTGCGCTCGATTTCGCCGGCGGCACCGTGGTTCATATTTCAGCAGGATGCGCAGCCCTCGCCGGCGCCCTGGTGCTGAAGCGCCGCCAGGTACACCTGGAGCATCGGGAGATACCCCCGGCCAATATTCCCTACGTATTGATTGGGACCGGCCTGCTCTGGTTCGGATGGTTTGGTTTCAACGCCGGCTCAGCCCTCGGCGCCAACAGCCTGGCTGTTTCCGCCTTCGGTACCACCAATATCGCCGCCGCTGCTGCGGGTCTGAGCTGGATGTTCTTTGATGTGGTACGGGGAAAAAAACCTTCTGTACTGGGCTTTTGTATCGGTGCCGTAGTCGGCCTGGTGGCCATTACCCCGGCAGCTGGTTTCGTGGCCATTCCGCAGAGCATCTTTATCGGCGCCGCAGCGGCCATCATTTCGAACCTGGCAGTTTATTATAAACAAAAATCCACGCTCGACGATACGCTCGATGTATTTCCCTGTCATGGCATCGGCGGCATGGTAGGCATGCTGATGACCGGTATTTTCGCCACCAAAGCCGTAAACAGTGGCGGAACAAACGGGCTGCTTTATGGAAACCCCGCTTTCTTTCTTACGCAACTGAAAGCACTCGCCATTGTTGTCGTTTACAGCTTCGTGGTCTCTTACGCTATTTTCAAATTCATCAATTTCCTGCTCCCGCTGCGCGTTTCTTCTGAAGAAGAAGAGATTGGGCTCGATGCAACACAACACAACGAAAAATACCTGCAAGGCACGCTCCTGCTGCACAAAAATGGCAAGCTGCAGGAAGAAGAAGTGACCGTGGCTGAATTCTAATGCTGCCGGCCGTTTACTTATTATAGAAAAAAGGTACAGCTTATCAAACTGCTGACACAGTCCGGCTGTACCCTTTTAACACATAAAATGCAATACAATGTTACAAAAAATATGTGCATCAGGCATCGCTATGGCCTGTGCTTTCACCGGGTACACGCAGTCGCTCGACTCTGCTGCCACAATAACCGAAACAACAGAAGAAAAAAAACCATTTGTGCGCTTTTCCGGTTCGGCAGATATCTACTATAAATACAATACCGGCAAGTCCGCAGCGAACAACTACACCAGCTTTACCGGCAGTCACAACAGTTTTATGCTGGGAATGGCCAGCATAAAAGCCGAACACGAAGGTGACAAAGTGAGTATGGTAGTTGACCTGGGCTTCGGCCCGCGGGCCCGCGATTTCGCGTATGCCGACGAGGGCATCACGCAGGCCATCAAACAACTCTATATCTCCTATACCCCTGTCAGTTGGCTGACCCTCACCGCGGGAACCTGGGCAACCCATGTCGGATATGAACTGGTGGATCCGCAGTTGAACCGGAACTATAGCATGTCGTATATGTTCACCAACGGGCCATTCACACACACCGGCATAAAAGCCGCCGCAACCAGGGGGAAAAGCAGCCTGATGGTGGGTATCTCCAATGCGACAGATTACCGCCTGCCGGCCGACGGCGCCATCAATCGCAAATACCTGATCGCCCAGTACAGCTTTACGGCAAGCGAACACCTGAAATGTTACCTCAACTATGTCGGAGGCACAGCGCCCGATACGTCTAAATCGAGCCAAATCGACCTGGTGGTCAATGAAAAGGTCAACGATATATTCAGTATCGGCTACAATGGAACCATCAGCAGCACCAAGGCCTGGTACGATCACAAGAATGCATCGGGCAGGGCATGGTGGGGATCTGCCATCTACCTGAACCTCGATCCCCGGCCCTGGTTTGGCCTGACCTTACGCAGCGAATACTTCAACGACAAGAACCAGTTGAAGATACCAACCGGCAGCACTGCCGGCGCACATGTTTTTGCAAATACGCTTTCGGCCAATTTCCGGAAAGCAGGGTTCATTTTTATTCCTGAATTCCGTGTAGACAATGCCGAAAGAGAGATTTTCACCCGCGCCGATGGCAACGCCAAAAAGTCCACAGCCAGCTTCCTGCTGGCTGCTATTTATAGCTTCTAAGTTTTTTCATATGGCAAGCAATCGTTGACAGGTCGGCCGTTTCTACGGCTGACCTTTTTTTCATTCGACAGGTGAACAAATCCCGCTCCTGCCCGTTTATCGAAAAGATTCGATAAACCGCGGCGGGTATCGTATTTCTACCTTGCTTATCGCCCGCCTGTTTTTTATTTTCAGGTCTTCCTTTGAACAGGATTCCGCTGTTCAATATCCTCTGAAGCAAACGCCCCCGCTCTACATCGCAACCACAAAAGAAAGATCATGCCCGAAAAGTTTGCTTCCAGGCTGGCACTCACCTCGTGCTTAGCATTTACCTTAATCACTGCTTCGGCACAAACGGACACCGCTTCTGCATGGACCTGGATACACGGTGATGCCGGCATTGCGCAACCGGCCGTATATGGCACAGCCGGCACGCCTGCTCCCGCCAATAAGCCCGGCGATGGCCAGATGCGCTGGCTCGATACAGCAACAAATCTCTGGATCATGAGCCAGGGCAGCCATGGAAATGAGTTGTGGAAATACGACCGCACTGTTCGTCAATGGGCCTTTATCAAAGGGGCTGTTTCTGACCTTGGTGTATACGGATCCAAGGGCATTGCCGATCCGGCTAATTTTCCGGGTACCCGTAGTGGCGCTACCACCTGGGTAGATGTTAACGGAAACTTCTGGCTATTTGGCGGCGTGGGTCATTCATCCAATCGCGACGGCAATGGTTTTGGCGACCTGAGCGACCTGTGGATGTACAATCCTCACCTGAATCTGTGGACATGGATGGCGGGCGATAAGGTACACAATTTTACCGCCTACCCCAACGAACCCGCCATGCGGGAAGGAGCCACCGGATGGGCAGACAACAATAATAACCTCTGGCTGATGGGTGGCGTCCAAAACTATTTCAGCTATCGCAATGATTTGTGGAGATACAGCATCGCCGATAATAGCTGGACCCTGGTAAGGAATACAACAACGTCGCCGGGAGCTGTATTCGGCCAGCAAGGTGTTTCTTCTCCCGTCAACACCCCCGGCGCCATCGCGCATGCCATCGGATGGACCGATCCCGATAATAACCTGTGGATGTACAGCGGCGACATGGTTTTCGGCGAATCGTCCCGACCCGTTACACAACCCAGCAACGCCATCTGGAAATATACCATCAGCACCAACCAGTGGACCTGGGTGGCCGGCGACCAGTTGCTGACCCGGCCGGCCAGTTACGGCCAGCTAAATATTTCTTCTCCCGATATCCAGCCCGGCAACAGATCGGGCGCACTTTGGGCAGCAGATAAGCACGGAAACCTTTTTGTATACGGCGGCAAGGGCTATCTTACTGCAACGGAAACCGGCAACAAGGCCGACCTCTGGAAATTCGACGCCGGCACCCGGCAGTGGACCTGGATAAAGGGAAGCCAACAGGCTGATCAATCGCCCGTTTACGGCCAACGCGGAGTAGCCGGTTTCAGCAACACGCCAGGCAGCAGGGCCGGGGGATTGCTTTGGGTAGCGAACGAAGGCGAAGTGTATCTAATGGGAGGTGCCCAGAAAAATGACCTTTGGAAACTTACTGCTGTTCTGAAAACATTCTATGCCGATAATGATGGCGATGGCTATGGCGACCCCTCCAGGCCCCGGTATGCCGTTGCCGGGCTGCCGGGTTATGTCGCCAATGCCGACGATTGCAACGACCATAATGCATCTATGTACCCGGGCAGTGCCATTCCCTGCGAAGCGATCTATAGCTTCACTGCCCGCATCTCACCCAATCCCTGCACCGACGCCTGCCGGTTGCTCATCCAGGGTGGCAAACAAAATGAGCCTTTCGAAGTCCGGGTGCACGATTTCCAGCACCTGTTGCGCGGGCAAAAGAAACAATTATTCGCCGGTGAGTCGTACCAGTTCGGCAGCAACCTGCGTGCAGGTTACTACTTTGTGGAGATCGTCCAGGGCGACGAACGCAAAGTGATGAAGCTCCTGAAACTGTAACGCGCTCAGGCGCTGTTTCTGCCGGCGTTGATAATACCGAATGAACAGCGCATCACCAGTTTCTCGTACACTGCTTTCAGGCCTGCTGCCGGCGTAGGGCCGGTTGCGCCTTCCAGGGCGCGCACTTTGGCAATAGCGTATTGCTGGATGGTGGTGAGCGGCAGCACGATCCGCTCGCGCATCTGGATCGACATCTGCTCTACCGGGTAATCAGCCATCAGCTCATTGGTACCGGTCAGCAGGAAGATGTATTTCCTGGTCAGCTCAAATTCTACAAATACCATGTGCCATATTTCACCGAATGCGGGGTGCGACGACAAATGGCTGGTAAGCGGAAAATAGCATTTCAACATCGCCATCTGGCAGTTATCGATCAGCGTTCTGAAGAACAGGGAATGCTGGTAGAGTTCTTTTAACTGTTTCCATTCACCTCTTTTCTCTGCCAGTTGCAGGGCCGTACCCACACCGAAATAACCGGTCACGTTCTGCTTCAACTGGCTCCAGGCGCCCACGAAAGGAATGGCCCGAAGGTCTTTCAGACTAAAGCGGCTGGCGCTTCCCTTCTTGGTGGGCCGCGATCCTATATTGGTTTCAGCATAAAACCGCAGCGGGCTCGCATGCGAAAGATAATCCACAAAATGCGGGTGGTCTTTCAGTTTCACATAAGCCGCATATCCGTCTTCGGCCAGCTTTTCCAGCAACTGCTGCTCTTCAGGCCGGAGGGTGGGCCGGTCGTTTGCGCGCATCAGTCCGCTGAGACCCGCATTCAGCAATTGCTCCATATTGAACTGCGCCGCATCGAGTGTACCGAAATTGGAACTGATGGTTTGCCCCTGAACAGTCAGTTGTATCTCCTTATTCGATACATCTTTGCCCATGGAGGCATAGAACTTCTGGGTTTTGCCGCCACCGCGGGCGGGAGGACCGCCACGACCGTCAAAAAAGATCACATCGATATTGTAACGGGCCGATAAGGCGGTAAGCGATTGCTTCGCAATGAGAATACTGTAGTTAGCCATCAGGTAACCGCCGTCTTTGGTACCGTCGGAAAAACCCAGCATGATGGTCTGTTTATTGCCCCTGTTGCTCAGGTGTTTTCTGTACGCCGGGAAACTGTACAGCTTTTCCATGATGGCGCCGGCGTTCTGCAGGTCGTCGATCGTTTCGAACAGCGGTACAATGTCAACGGGCATATCATTACTTGTGAAACCACCCAACAGCAGCAGCCCGTACACTTCCATTACGTTCACAGCCTTGTTACACTGGCTGATGATATAACGGTGACAGGCAACCGCTCCGTTCTGCGCCTGTATGGTTTTGATGGCCTGCGCCGTTTTAATGGTATCTATGTGCAGCGGGTCGGTCAGCGGGTTGACCGCGGGCAAAACATTCAGTTGTGATAATACCAGCAGCTTTTCGTCTTCATCCATCGACCTGTAGCCGGCCGGCAATACAGTACCGGCCGCCGATAAAGCGTCAAATACAGCTTCGTGTACGGAACTGTCCTGCCGTACATCGAGCGACGCATAATACAGGCCGAAAGCCCGCATCTTATTGGAAAGATTATCGACCAGGTTGACAAAAAGCCCGTTGTTCTGGTACACCAGGGTGTCGCGGATCTGGTTCAGTTGCGCAATCATTTGGTCGAGCGACAGGTCATACTGCACTTCTTCGCGGAAAACTTCATTGTACAGTT
>JAKPBL010000180.1 GCA_029778965.1 Bacteroidota bacterium | reverse complement strand
ATAGCGCATGTAACGGGGGTGAGCCGCGTAACGGTCAATGCTTATCTTAAGATGATCCGCATCCGGCTTGCCCGGTTCTGTGATGAAGCATTCCCCCTTCATTTCCTGCCCAGCAATCATTTGTTGTTTAAGCATTCTCCAGAAGCCCTGCCGATGACCTCTTATTACGGCTTTGCTTCCTGGAACGGGTTGGTGTTTTCTACCGGCCTGGCGAATATGGACCGGGACTGCCTGCAAAACTGGCAAAAAGAAGAAAAAACAGTCGGTCTTTACAATATGAACGGCCTTCATGCCGTTGCTGATTTCAGCACCTGGCGGCTTTACCGGAAAGACCCGGGTGACAGACGCGCCATTCGGCCGGCGCCAGACGATATATCGGGTTTCTGGGCGCTGACGCGTAGCCGGTTGATGAAGTTCCGTGGCTTGAACCGTAATACCCTATACCTGCACATTAAAGAGTCTGAGTACAGGTACAACCATCGAAATGAAGATATGCAGCTAAAGCTGCTGCAATTAATACAGGCTGCGCCGTTACAGGAACTGCAGGCCAGCGCATAACTTCTTTTTTTCTCATGTGTGTATACGCGGGTAGTGTCTACTACCTGCCTTTTTTTGCCGCGGCTTTAGCTTTTGCGTAAAGCCTGCGTGAGCGCGAGGCAATAAGCTTTTCCCGCCTGCACATTTTCCCACTGCAGGTTATCTGTTTCTTCGGGATTGAAAAGGTCCAGCTCCTGCTCAACGCGCTGCACAAAACGGAGCGTAATATGGGGATTTACGCGGTGCGACTGAAGGCCCCTGATGGCTGCATCCAGGTATCTTTTGACTTGCTGCTGGGTTTCGCTCTGTTTGATTTTTGAAAGCAGTTTGCATCGATAATCGTGCAGACAAATGGTCGACATAAGGATTTTATTTGCTACTAAACTTTAATCCAGCATTTAAGGTACTCATTGATTTCGGTATGCACCAAATGAAATTCAGGCGGGATCTCAGACTCGAGGCTGTGGTAAGTAACCAACCGGGTGCCGGAACGGCAATTACGGAACTGCTTGTACAGGTGATAGCTGTATTGCTCATATAAGGCGGCAGAGCACCCGACTTCTTCATCGATCCGTTCGGCGTCGGCGAGGTTTTCGTAAAAAGCATTGTAAAAATAAAAATGATCGAAAGCTTGCAGGTCGAGGTGTTTCACGTTACCGGCTTCGAACGAAACATTGGTCAGGGTAAGCTGCCGCTGCAGGCGCTGCGCCTCGGCGACCAGCCAGGTCCGCTGTTCGATACCGTAATAGAATGTGTCGGGATGGAAATAAGCGGCCGCCAGGCAGAATTTACCGGCGCCGCTGCCGATGTCGAGCACCTTGTTCCCCGCGCCGGTGCGAAGAAAGTCGGCCGCTATCTTCGCCACTTTCAGGGGCGTCCAGTGGCGCCTGGCGTGCTGGCTGACAGCAGCAGGGTAGAGGGCATTGAAGGCCGCATCCGTTTCAAAGTAAGGCGCCGCCGGCAGGGGCGCAGCTCCGGGTTCCATCTGCATTGTATTCTCAGGCGTTGTGCCGGTACAGTTGCGCTGCCGGCCTTGCAAAGATACGCATGTTCTTCAGCGCCTCACCTCTAGTGCGGCTATCTCTTGCCGGTACAAGGGCGGCACCAGCAGCCACTGTACCCACCGGGCGCTGTCCCGGCGCCGCAGCCACCGGTACGCCGGCAGGAGGCGCCGTAAAGGGCTGGTAGTTGGCAGCGACAGCAGCCGGCAGACAGGCAGCGGGGCGACGAGTGACTGGGTTTGCAACAGCACCCAATGCCTGGCCGGTCCCAGGTGCTTCCGGTACTGGCGAAAAAGATCGTCGGTCATGGCCGATTTGGCCAGGTCTTGTTCCAGGTGCCGTTCATAGTCGATGCGCCAATGTTGGTAATCAACGGGCAGGTCGGGGATTTCCATCAGTGTTCCCATTTCGCGGAAAACGGCATAGACCTCTTCGGCTTCGTCGTTCGTCAGGGGTCGCTGCAGCAAGGCCGCCGCCGCCACGCTATAATGGATCAGCATATA
>JAKPBL010000492.1 GCA_029778965.1 Bacteroidota bacterium | reverse complement strand
ACCACTTACTCCAACTGGCTGATGGGTGTAATACCCAATAAAGAATATAAAAACAGCCGGGCAGGTTTCTATGATGTAAACATTCGCTACAGCACCAATATCAATGCAAAAAATGCCGTTTATATCACGGCTTACAAAAGCAACGACCGGTTTAAGTTCAACGGTGATACCACCTACCGTTATGGAAACACCAATGCCAATATAAAGTGGAAACACCTGTTTAATAATGCATTCAGCCATGTGCTGACCATTGGCGGCGACGATTACCAGTATGCCGTGAACAGTAATGAAAACCCCGTAAATGCCTACCGGCTTTCCTTTAATATCAGGCAGTACAGCCTGCGGTCGGAGTCGAGCTATACCATCAATAATGATCACCAGTTGAGCTTTGGACTGAATGCAATCTGGTACCAGCTTAGTCCCGGCACTTTTAAACCGGTGGGCGACAGTTCGATCGTCGCAAAAAAGCAGGTGCAAACCGAACGGGCGCTCGAAACAGCGGTCTATCTCGGCGATAACTGGACGATCAATAACAAATTGTCGGTGTCTGCGGGCATCCGGTACAGTATATTCAACGCCTTCGGACCTGCCAGCGTAAATGAATACACGCCCGGTTTACCGCGCGATACATCATCGGTTTCAGGTATCAGCACGTATGCGTCGGGGAAAATAATCAAGACCTGGCAGGCGCCGGAGATAAGAATAGGCCTGCGGTACAGCCTCGGTAATAACAATTCGGTTAAGCTCAGCTATAACAGTATGCAGCAGTATATTCACATGCTGTCGAATACGGTTACTATTTCACCCACCGATATCTGGAAGCTAAGCGATCGATTTGTGCAGCCGCAACAGGGCCAGCAGGTAAGCATCGGCTATTACCACGACTTCAAGAACAACACCATCGAGGCGTCTGTGGAAGGGTATTATAAACGGATCAAACATTTTCTGGATTATAAAAGCGGCGCTTCGCTGTTAATGAATGAACACATCGAAACGGACCTGATCAATACACGCGGAAAAGCGTGGGGTGTTGAGTTCCTGTTGAAAAAGACAGCCGGCCGGCTGAATGGTTGGTTCAGCTATACCTATTCGCGCACCTTTTTACAGCAGGACGATCCCATCGCCGGTGAAAAGATCAACCGGGGCGAATGGTATCCCGCCAGTTTTGACAAGCCGCACAATGTCAACGCCATTGTCAATTACCGTTTTTCGCACAGGTTGAGCATGTCAACCAATATGGTATATACTACGGGTCGTCCGATTACGCTTCCCATTGGTGTTTTCAATATGGGCGGCACCACTGCGTTGCTTTACTCAGACCGGAACCAGTATCGCATACCGGATTATTTCAGGGCCGATTTTTCGATAACGCTCGATGGCAATCACAAGGTGAAACAGAAGTTCCACAATTCCTGGTCGGCGGGTGTATATAACCTCACCAGCCGTGAAAACCCTTATTCGGTTTATTTCGTTTCGGAGAGCGGCCAGGTCAAAGGATACCAGTTGTCCATATTCGGCGCTGCGATTCCATTCGTCACGTACAATATTAAATTTTGAAACCCATGAAACAAGCTATCCTGTTTTTGTGGGTAATGACTGTCTGCCTTCTGCCGGCCTGCAAACGCGAATATGAGCCGGCGGTATTGAACCAGCCTAGTCAGTTCCTGGTGGTCAATGGTGTGATCAATACTGCTGTAAACGGGCAAACCCATATCAACCTGTCGCGCACCCGCAACCTGCAGGACACGGTTATTTTTCATCCTGAAAAAGGAGCGGCCATCTAT
Source organism: Bacteroidota bacterium (assembly GCA_029778965.1). Taxonomy (GTDB): domain Bacteria; phylum Bacteroidota; class Bacteroidia; order Chitinophagales; family Chitinophagaceae; genus Flavihumibacter. The sequence continues at coordinate 9,099 of JAKPBL010000492.1, read as the reverse complement.
ATCGAAGGAGCGGCCGGTCAGCGATTTGAAGTGCCGGCAGTAAACGATTCTGGTGACTATGTGAGCAGCACGCTTTCACTTTCCGCCAGTGAAAGATACCGGCTCAGCATTCAAACAAATGACGGCAGTCATTACCAGAGTGAGTTTGTTCGCACCATTCAAACACCACCGATCGACAGCATTAGCTGGCAGCAACCCGCCGATATTTTCTTTTTCGTAAATACTCACGATCCCGGCGGGAACGCCCGGTTTTACCGGTGGGACTTTGTCGAAACCTGGGAATACACGGCGCAGTTGTTAACGCCCTGGCACCTGGAGAATAACCTGCTGACCGTTGCCAACGACGAAACGCAAACCAGCAAATGCTGGATCAGCCAGTTTTCGAAAGATATTGTGCTGGCCAACTCGGCGGCCCTGGGCGAAGACCGCATCAGTATGCAGCCATTGCACCAAATGCTCAATGCAGATCCCCGCCTGAATTATCGTTACAGTTTGTTGGTGAACCAATATGCGCTTACGCCTGAGGCCTATAACTACTGGCAAATAGTAAAGAAAAACAGCCAGGAACTAGGAACACTTTTTGACCAGATGCCTTCGCAACTGATCGGAAACCTGGTTTGTCTTGACCGGCCTTCGGAGCTGGTGTTGGGTTATGTCAGCGCTACCGCTGTTCAGTCGATGCGTCTTTTTGTAGATCGCCGTGAATTGAACGACTGGCCGCAGACTTTCCCGGGTGAAGACTGCAAGATTGTATATTTTGATTATAACCCGTTTCTGCTACCGGTGTTCAATTATATAGACGACAGCTATACAGTTTATTACTTTGTTAGTGGTGGCCCTGCGGTTATGGGTAAACGTACCTGCCTGGATTGCCGCTTATCGGGTGGCTCAAACCAAAAACCTTCTTTCTGGTGAAAAAATGGCTGCTATACCTGATCGTTTTTTTGCCGGTTAGCCTGTATGCGCAGACCGGCTACCGGGAACAATTGTACCTGCACACCGACCGAACCGTGTATGTAACAGGCGAAACCATCTGGTACAGCGCCTATCTTTTTGATATGGGGCGACAGCAAGTTTCTTCGGTTAGTCGTCAGTGTTACCTGGAACTGATCTCTGAAGAAAGGAAGCCTGTATTGCAACAGGTGGTGCGTCTTGACGATGGACGCGGCGCCGGCAGCCTGCCTATCGGCAACCAGTTGCCGGCCGGCAGGTACCAGTTAAGGGCCTATACAAACTGGATGAAGAATTTTGACGCCCGTTTTTTTTTCACGCAGGAATTGGTGGTATTGAATCCCTTTGTGGCCGCGAAAAATATAGGCGCTTCTCCCGGCCCGGATGCATCACCCATCACGGCTGCCGGTACGGCAACAAATAATTTTTTGCTGCAGTTGTCGGCCGAAAAACTGCATCGTCGCGAAAATTTCACCATACGTTTCGATAGCATGCCTGCGGCGGCGTCGATAGCTGTTGCGAGGATAGATGACCTGCCGGCGCCGCCAGCAATTTCCATAGCCGCCTATTTCCGTGCCGGCGGTGCTTCCGAAAAGCATGTTATCAGCTACCTGCCTGAGATGGAGGGCCCGGTGTTGGGTGGCTACCTGGTCGATAAAACAACGGGCAAACGCGTAGCGGGCAAGACAGGGTTTTTAAGTGCACCGGGCATTGACTACACGCTTGCCGCTTCGGTAAGCGATGACAGCGGCCGCCTGTTTTTTAATCTGCCCCTGGGCACCAATGTAAAAGAATTGGTATTCCACCCCTTACAGTCAAACAATGAACAGTTTGTCTGGGAACCGCAGCCCTTATACGCAGACAGTTACAATTTTGAACCTTCACAGCCGGTCGTTTATGGAAGCCAGGCCGAAGCACTTGCAAAGGAGCGAAACCTGAACAGCCAGCTTATGGCGGCATATCATCCCCTGCCGAACGATAGCGCGAGGCCCGGGCCGGTAATGTTCGGAGCGCCCGACAAGCATTACGAGCTCGACCTCTATACGCGATTTCCCACTATGGAAGAAGTAATACACGAGTTCATACCTGAAATAAGAATGCGGAGAAGCGACGGAGGCATTCGGTTTAATGTGAAAAATAGCATCTTTAACGATTTTTTTCTGAACGAGCCGCTGTTACTGATTGACGGTGTTCCTGTTGATCACGCCGATGATATAATCAAGCTGGATCCGGTTAAAATAAAATCCGTATCGGTATATACCCGCAAAATGTTTCTTGGACCGGTAGTGAAAGAAGGATTGATTGTTTTGCGAACCTATAAGGGCGACCTGAACGGCTACACGGTTCCTAAAAACGATATGGTTGTTCAATACAGTCCGTCGTCAGCCGCCACCGGATTTTCGGCGCCTGATTACAGCGGCAAATCATTTCAGTCGCTCCGCATTCCCGATCGCCGCAGCCTGTTGTATTGGAACGGGTTGCTGGAACGCGCGAATAAGGAGATTACCATATCCACGTCAGATCTGCCTGGAATCTACCTCATTACAATCGAGGGAATTTCCCGTTCGGGCACGTTTATACACGTGCAGAAAAAAATCTCAGTTGAATAACGTTCTTTGGGCATCACTTCCAAATAATGCTGAAACCCTTGTGTAGCAGAGGTTTCAGCATTATATTGGCTTTTTTGAAATCAGGAAAAGGAGCAAAATTTGGTTTGCTCACCACCAATACGCAGGTTAAGTTTGTTTCAGTTGCCGCACAACACCGCGTTTGTGGCTTCGGCAACTACCTGCCATTCTGCCCGCGCCTGCCATTTCACCTGAATATTCTTTCGATCGCTTTTGCCGCTACGGTTGCTTCCGCAAAGAGCATTTATTCGAAATTCTGACAAACAAAAACTAAAAGGTATGAAAACCGTAAACAAAGAAATCAAACGCGTTATTACCCTGGGTGTACTGGCTCTGGTATTTGTATTTAATGCGGGTATAGCCAAAGCAAACAGCGAAAAGAAAAACAATGACCGCAAATCCATCGAGTTGCGTTATGTAGGCAGTGTGAACCAGATGCCGGTTTTCGAGATTGTCTGCGATAACGAGGCCGGTGAAGACCTGAACATCACCCTGCGTGATGCGGATGGTGTCGTTCTTTATACCGGTAGTTTTTCCGACAAAAAAATCGTTAAGCGCTTCCAGTTTGACAATAGCAGCAATGACGATATAAAACTCAAGCTGACTGTCGGCACGAAGAAAAAGTCTCAAACCGAAATCTTCCAGATAAATCGCAGCAGCCAGGTTATCGAAGCTATCACCGTAGCAAAACTCTGATATCTCCTGATTTTTTTATATCGGCTGCCGCATTCGCGGCAGCCGATTTTAATTTTCAATACTTTCGCCTGATGAAACTGTTCATTCGTTTTGCCAGCCTGCCGGTGCTGCTGTTACCGGCCCTGGTTGCATCTGCACAGCTCAGGCTGCCCTCGGTTCTTGCGTCGGGCATGGTGCTTCAGCAGAAAGAGGAAGCCCGCTTTTGGGGATGGGGCAGCCCCGCCGATAAGGTATATATACAGGCGAGCTGGAGCAACAGTCCCGACTCTGCTACCGTCGATAACAATGCGCAGTGGAAGCTGGCTGTCAAAACACCGGCGGCGGGCGGCCCCTATACCGTTCGGGTCTATACTTCGCACGAAGAGATATTGCTTAGTGATGTGTGGGTAGGAGAGGTGTGGGTTTGCTCGGGCCAGTCGAATATGGAGTGGAATTATTACAGCGGAGAAAAAGACATGCGGGAAGCCCTGCCTGCTGTTGCGAATGCACGGATAAGGCTTTTCCATATCCCGCGTAATACCGGTGCCACACCGCAGGATGATGTACCCGCTTTGTGGAAGGCCTGCGATTCCAATTCGGTAAAAGGATTCAGCGCCGTGGGTTATTTTTTCGGGAAGCGGCTGTTCGATTCGCTGCAGGTACCCATCGGGCTGATCACTGCATCGTGGGGCGGTACGCCGGCTGAAGTATGGATACCGGAACAGAAGGTGATGGGCGATGAGCAGCTAAAAACCGTTATCACTAATGATCCCCAGCCCTGGTGGCCGCATTTGGCCGGCAGGGCATATAACGGTATAATTCATCCCATTGAGCAGTTCAATATTGCCGGCGTTATCTGGTACCAGGGCGAGAGCAATACTGACAACGCTGACCGTTATACGCGCCTCTTCTCCACGCTGATCGGATCGTGGCGTGCGCAATGGAAAAAAGACCTTCCGTTTTATTACGTGCAGATCGCGCCCTTCGACTATGGCCAGAATTTCACGGGAGCCCTTCTGCGCGAGGCGCAGTCCCGCGCCATGGAAGTACCCAATACCGGCATGGTAGTGGTATCTGATCTTGTTGATTCTGTAAGCAATATTCATCCCTCGCACAAAAAGCCGGTGGGAGAGCGGCTGGCCAATTGGGCCCTTGCCGAAACCTACCACCGCGCGGGCATCGCTTACCGAAACCCGGTTATCAGCGCGGTTGTTCCTGAGAAGAACAAACTGACAGCGACTGTTGCAGACAGCGGCGGCGGCCTCATTGTGAACGGGAAAACAGCCACCGGTTTTTTCATCAGCGAAAACGGAACCGATTGGGCGCCGGCCACAGCGACCATAAAAGAAGACCGGATAATATTGAGCGCGAAAGGGCTGAAAGCGCCTGTGCATCTCCGTTATGCATTCGGCAATACCATTATCGGCAATGTTTTCGGCGTCTCGGGGTTGCCGCTGGCGCCTTACCGGTCAGACAAACAGCCTCTTCAATAGCCTGTAAATATAATATTCATGCATTTCGGTTTATTTCCTGAGTCCACCTATACCGCCCGTCGCCGGCAGCTCTGCAGCCTGGTTCCCGATGCCCTCATTTTACTGATGGGTAACGAGGAAACGGGTATGAATTACCGCGACAATGTGTATCCTTTCAGGCAGGACAGCACCTTCCTGTATTATTTCGGCATCGACATACCCGGCCTGGCTGCCCTGATCGACACCGGCAGCGGGGAAGCGATCATTTTCGGTACCGAGCTGTCGATGGACGATATCGTGTGGACCGGCCCCCTGCCTGCTATCCGTGAAATGGCCGCGATGGTGGGCGTGAACAAAACGGAGGATTTCTCCCGGCTCGCCGGCTATCTCAGGGAAAAGCAGAAATCGGTTTTGTTTTTGCCGCCTTACCGCGATATCAACCGCATTCGCCTGGCAGAATGGCTGGGTATTCCCCTGCATGAAGTGCAGAGCCGCGTTTCGGCGCCGCTCATTAAAGCCGTAGTATCGCAGCGAGCGGTCAAAGATGTTCTGGAAACAGCCGCCATCGAAGAGGCCGTCAGCATCAGCACAGACATGCATCTGGCTGCCATGCGGCATGCGCGGCCGGGCATGAAGGAATTTGAAGTGGCCGGCAAAATGATGGAGGTGGCCTACGGAGCCGGCGGCCGCTTGTCGTATAATATTATTTGCAGTAAAGACGGGCAGATATTGCACAATCATTACCAAGGAAATACCCTCCAAAAGGGAGACTTGTTGCTGATCGATGCAGGCGCCGAGCAATCCATGCATTATGCAGGCGATCTCACCCGCACTTTTCCGGTGGGCGCCAGGTTCAGCGAATTGCAGCGATCGCTGTATAATATTGTGTTGCGATCAATTGAAACGGCGAGCGCCATGCTGGCGCCGGGTGTCAGGTATATCGATGTTCATGCGAAAGCGGCAGAAGTATTGTTAGCCGGATTGAAAGAGATGGGCGTGGTTAATGGCGACCCTGCCGAAGCGGTGCGTGAAAACGTACACACCCTGTTTTTCCAGTGCGGCCTCGGGCATATGATGGGGCTCGATGTACATGACATGGAAGATCTCGGAGAGCCTTTTGTAGGTTATACCGAAACACTGAAAAAGCGCACTGATTTCGGCTGGAAATCGCTTCGCCTGGGTCGCGCCCTGGAAGAGGGATTTGTGCTGACCGTAGAGCCGGGCCTTTATTTTATTCCCGAACTGATCGACAGATGGAAAGCTGAAAACAAACTGGCATCTTTCGTCAACTATAATGAGCTGGAGAAATTGCGGCATTTTGGCGGCATTCGCATTGAGAACAATTTCCTGGTCACGGACGCCGGTTTTCGCCTGCTGGGAAAACCGTTGGTGATGACGGCTGCCGGCGTGGAGGCGCAGCTCAGCCTAGGCTAATACAAAAACGGATACTGCATGGCCATCGGCCTCACTGCTGTGGTGGTAGCTGCAACGGTCCATAAAAGGCATAAGGAAAGATTTCGCCATGAGCCGCTGCGGCGTAGCCAGCAATATCTCTTTACCACCGGTGAGAAAACGATGCAGAGCGGCCGACAAGGCCTCGAAACCGGCGGGATCGTAATTGACGTCGCTCAGCAATACCAGATCGGTGTCTGAGTCTGGTTCAACTACCGTCCAGTCGATCTTCCTGATCTCAACATTGGTATAACCCCCTGCTGCGCGGGTCTGCTTCATAGCGGCGAGGCTTCCGGCAGCTATATCGCTGGCCACAACTTTGTTTGTATAACGGGCAGCCGTAAACGAAGGCAGGCCCAGGCCGGCGCCCAGTTCCAGGCAATGCCGGCCCGTGACCCGCTCGGGATATTCGTCTATAAAACGGGCCAGCACCAATGCCGCCGGCCAGAGTCGCGCCCAGTATGTTTTCTCGGCCTCTGCCTGCTGGATAAACGCCGGATCGGGCATGAAAAGAGAAAGGGTCTGGTGCGGCAGCGCCACTTCTTTGCAAATCAGCGGAAGGTTTTGCATGGGTGTTTTCGTTCGGCAAAGATTACCAACAATTCCGAATTGATTCGCTAGATTTAGGATATGCAAGCAAGCTCTAATTATGCCCTGCGGGTATCGCTGATTGCCGCACTTGGCGGATTCCTCTTCGGATTTGAAACGGCAGTAATATCAGGCGCTGAAAAAACCATCCAGCAACTCTGGTCGCTCAGCGCCGGCTGGCAGGGGTTTACCGTTGCTTCCAGCCTTATCGGGACCGTGATCGGCTCATTGATAGCCGGTCGTCCCGCCCAGGTGTACGGCCGGAAAAAGGTGCTGTTTGCCATTGCCATATTATACCTGCTCAGCGCTGTCGGATGTGCGCTGTCGCCATTATGGTCGTTGTTCATTTTATTCCGGCTGATCGGCGGCCTGGCCGTAGGCGCTTCATCGGTGGTTGGCCCTATGTATATTTCGGAGATATCACCCGCGCCCATGCGGGGCCGGTTGGCGGGGTCGTTTCAGCTCAATATCGTGTTCGGCATTTTTGTGGCCTATCTCACTAATTTTTTATTCAAAGGCATCGGGGAAGATTCCTGGCGATGGATGCTCGGCATCATGCTGGTACCCGCCGGCGTATTCGCGGTGCTGGTGAGAACGATTCCCGAAAGTCCGCGGTGGCTGGTGCTCAACAACCGCGACGACGAAGCGCGGGCCGTATTTGAAAAAACCGGCGATACCGAAGCGCTGAACAATATTAAACAGGAGCATTTGCTGTCGGCACATGGAACCGGCGAGCGCCTGTTCCAGGCTAAATACAAAAAGCCCATCCTGTTTGCCGTATTGCTGGCCATGTTCAACCAGTTGGCCGGTATCAATGCCATTCTTTATTATGCGCCGCGTATTTTCGAAATGGCGGGGTATGGCCATGAACAGGCTTATCTTCAACCGGTATATATCGGGCTGGCCAACGTGGTATTTACCCTGCTGGCCATGAATTTTATCGATCGCTTCGGGCGTAAGACCCTGCTCATTATCGGGTCGTTCGGGATGATTTTTTTCCTCGGACTTACCGCCTGGGCCTTTCATTCAAATGTAAGCGGCAATTCGTCGGTCGTATTTTACCTGATCGGCTTCATCGCCTTTTTTGCTTTTTCGCAAGGCGCCGTTATCTGGGTGTTCATTGCGGAGATATTCCCCAATTCGGTAAGATCGCAGGGCGGATCGCTCGGCAGTTTCACCCACTGGATTATGGCGGCGATCATTTCGTGGACTTTCCCTATTATAGTGGAAGGCAGCGAAAAGGGCGGCTTCTACAGTTTCCTTTTTTATACAGTCATGATGCTGTTGCACCTGCTCTTTGTATGGAAGTTTCTGCCCGAAACAAAGGGAAGAAGCCTTGAACAGATCCAGCAGGAACTCGGCATAGAAAAATGAAACAATTACAGCATGAAAGGACCTATCTGGGGCATTGATCTCGGCGGCACCAAAATAGAAGGCGTGATCCTTCCGTCTTTGTCAGACGCCACCCCGCTTATAAGAACGCGTATCGCCACCGAGGGCGACCGGGGTTACCAGCACATCATTCAGCAAATCGAAAAGCTGATCCGCAAAATGGAGGCTGAAACCGGCCTTACCTGCGAGCGCATTGGCATTGGTACGCCGGGGGTCATCGATCCGCAGTTGCAGACCATGAAAAACAGCAACAGCACAGCCCTGAACGGGCAGCCGCTTAAAGAGGATATCGAACACATACTGCAGATACCGGCTGTGCTGGCCAACGACGCCAATTGCTTTGCCCTGGCTGAAACCCATTGGGGAGTGGTAAAACAAAAGCACCCGGCCGCGAGGATGGTGTTCGGTATTATTATGGGTACCGGTGTGGGCGGTGGCCTGGTGATGGACGGCAGGGTCTGGAATGGCCTGCATGGCATCGCCGGCGAATGGGGACATATATTCCTCGATGATTCGGGCGGCCCCTGTTATTGCGGCAAAACAGGCTGTGTGGAAACCATTCTCAGCGGCCCTTCGCTACAGCGGTTTTACCGCGAATCGGGCGGAACCGCCCTTTCCCTCAAAGAGATCGTGGCGCTGGCTGCTACCGGCGAAGAGAAAGCCCTGCTTACCATGCACCGGCTGCATCATTATTTCGGGAAGGCGTTGTCGATCGTTACCAATATGCTCGATCCCGACGTGATTGTAATCGGTGGCGGGGTCGGTAATATCGATTCCATCTATACCGCCGGTATACATTCGCTGGAGCATTTTATTTTCAACAACCGGCTCGATACACCCGTGCTCAAGCCTGCCCTGGGCGATAGCGCCGGCGTGTTCGGTGCGGCGGCGCTGGTAGCCGGTCCTGCCGCCCGCCCATGATCGTTTATGCGTTATACTGG
>JAKPBL010000171.1 GCA_029778965.1 Bacteroidota bacterium | reverse complement strand
TGATTGCCATTTTCAAGTCTAATTTTAGATAATATCTACATAAATATATAGTATTTTAAACATTTTCGATAGTTTTTAAATTTTATTTGAATTATTTGCAATGAATGTTTCAATCGTTGTATGTTTGCCTTGTCAAGTTCTTGGAACATATACTGTGGGATGATGAAATCTTTGGCAGACATGCCCTCTCGTCTCGAGGGTGGGGATCATCGGATAAAACTGGCGCAAGCCTGGCTAACGACCCCGTGGAGGTTCGACTCCTCCTCCTACAGCGACCGTATTTTTGAGTTTGTTCTTTATACTGTGGGGTGATGAAATCTTTGGCAGACATGCCCTCTCGTCTCGGGGGTGGGGATTCCAGGATAAACATTGTGTAGAGCCGACTGGTGTTCCGGTTCCTTGGAATGGGAACGAAGCCGACCAGGGTTGACCACTAATCTTTGCACTTTGGCTAACTGCCCCGTGGAGGTTCGACTCCTCCCCCTACAGCAAAAAAAATCCCATCCGTTACCAGATGGGATTTTTTGTACCGTCAATAACGATTGCGGCCTGCCGCAAAACATTATGGGTACGCATGTTTTTCTCATGTGTGTGTTTACAACTGTTAGGTAAGCCCCTCTTCCCGAGGGGCTTTTTTCATGCACGTCCTGCCAGGAGACAGTAATATCGGTTCAAATGCTGCCCGCCTTCCAAACCATGAAATGCTTTCCGGCCGGCGAAAGCACCCGTTTTCAATACAAAAACAATGAAAAAAATGCGGGCAGTTTGCTTGCCGGGTGATGCTTTTTCATCGGTTGCGAAACGCTTTTTCCGATTGGTTGAAAGGCCCCGGGAATACCCCCGCCATTCGATGCCGGCACAAGGTCGTCTCTGGCGGCAACGCCATCCCGTCAGGTTTCTGCCCGATGTGCCTGCCGCCCCAACATACCCATTGCTTCAAAACAATTCATCCGCCATCGCCAGTGCCATAACCCTTTTCAATAAGCAGATTATTTACCTGTTTTTCTATTACTGTATCTCACTTGTTACAGTTAAAATTGGCTGTAGTCAGTTAAACTGCCTGTAAAATTGCGCCAGGCTTAGTCGTTTTAATTCGCCGAAAAAGGCCGTGTTTAGGGCTAAAAACAGCTCATCGAGCTGCAAATTGATCTGTTTTCCGATAAAACAGCCCTGATCGGGCCTGTTGATTTTTTCGAAAAGATGACCTGGCGATACGCAGTTGTATATTTCAGACAGCCGGATACCCGATGCCGGCCGGGCCAAACGGATGCCGCCGTATTTTCCTTCACGGCAGGCGACAAGACCGGCCTCTTTAAGGTCCTGTATCTCCTTTCTGACGGCCGACGCCTGTATTCCAAGGCTGCGGGCAATATGACCGGATGTCAGCCAGGCCTGTTCATCAACCGCCAGCAAGGTCATGATATGCAGTGCTATTGAAAAGCGGGTATTTGTCATACTGTAGTAAACATCATTACAGTTCAAAAATAAGTCATCTTTTCACCGGTAAATCATTTTTTCCCGCACGGGTTTCTTTTGCAGGCTTTTACAGACAGGCAGCTCGCCTATGTTCCCGGCAGTTTATTATAACCCGGCGCATTATTTTTGCAGCATGGGTCAAAAAAAACTAGTCCGGTTTGAAGCGATCAGGGGCTTTAAAAACGTATTGCAATATCCCGAGAACATGGCAGGAACGTGGAAAGAACATTTTGGCAACCAGCAGCCTATAACCCTGGAGCTGGCTTGCGGAAAAGGAGAATACACCGTGGGACTGGCCACCCTGCACCCCCAGCGAAATTTTATCGGGGTGGATGTGAAAGGCAACCGGATTTATATCGGCGCCCGGAAAGCATTGCAGGACAACCTCGGCAACGCCGCTTTTCTCCGCACACAGATCGACCGGATTGCCGGCTATTTCGCGCCCGGCGAAGTGGAGTCTGTCTGGATCACTTTCCCTGATCCCCAGCTTCGCCGGTCAAGAGCCCGGAGAAGGCTTACCCACCCGAAATTCCTGCGGCTCTACCAGCAGTTTCTGGCAAAAGGCGGCGATATCCACCTGAAAACCGACAGCCCTGTTTTGTACCGTTTTACGCTACAGGTGATCGATACCTATGGCTGCACGCTGAAAGAAGCGATCGATGATGTGTATGCCGGCGGGGATGCTTCTCCCGAGCTGCAGATAAAAACACATTACGAGTCGCTCGATATTGCCGGCAGCAACCGGGTGCATTATATCCGCTTCTCGTTGCCGGAGCACCCGCTGCCCGACCTGGATAAAGCGTTGCAGGAGCTCGTTTTCGCTACTGAGGCGCCAACCGGAACCGGGCACTGATTCTATTATTTATCAAACAGCCTGCCATGCCAAGCCGGAAAAAACAACCCGCTGCCAACCGATCCGATAAGCTACCCTCCGCGCCGTCGAACGACCGGCAATCTTTTTTTGAGTCGGTGTATGCCATCGTAGAGCAGATTCCTCCCGGGCGGGTGACCAGCTATGGCGCCATCGCTCGTTGCCTGGGCAGCGGCCTGTCTGCCCGTATGGTCGGCTGGGCGATGAATGCCGCACATGGCCGCCCTACGGTTCCGGCCCAGCGGGTGGTGAACCGCAACGGGCAGCTAAGCGGAAAAATGCATTTCGGATCGCCCAAAAGAATGGAGCAATTGCTCAAAAAAGACGGGGTAAAAGTAAAGGACGATACCGTGGTCAATTTCGCGCAGGTCTTTTGGGATCCCGCGGCAGAGCTGGCGCTTTAACGTCACTTGCCTGGCATCTATACGCCGGCGATATCAGCTTCGGAAAGACGCAACTGCAACATCACCTTCTGTTTGAACGGATTTAAAGAGCCGTACACGGCCAGAAGCGTGAGACCGAGAGCGGCAAAGGCCCAGTTGCCGACCATAAAATAAGAAAACAGGCTAAAACACGCCCCGCCGATCAGCAGCCCCCACTGCAACCGGGCGGCTTTTGCATATAACTCGAGCTTCTCGCGAACAGGCACGCCGGCGTCTCTCGCTGCTTCCACTTTACGGCGAAACAGCATGCTGCCGGCCAGCACGCCGGCAAATCCTGCCAGCACCGCCAGCACCTGCAGCAGCCGGTCCAGGTCAACGCCGCCAAGCGGGCGTATCCAGCCTGCCGCAATAACGATGATAGCGGTTATCCACGAAAAAAGCTGAATGCTTAACCACTTACGGTATTGGTCTCCGAGTACCTTAAAGAAAGAAGGTTGTGCATTCATATTTTCGGTTATGCATTAACGTAATAAGGGCTGATCAGGAGGTAAACCACCACACCTGAAATCGTTACATACAGCCAGATGGGCCAGGTGATCTTTGCCATTTTACGGTGTGCCGGCCAGGAGGCGGTCAAGGCATGGTACGCGGTATAAAGGATGAACGGCAGGATGATGGCGGCGAGAAAAATATGGGTAATAAGAATAAAAAAATAAACGGGACGAATGATGCCGGTGCCGCCAAAGCGGGTATCGCCCGCAAAAAGATGGTGGCAGATATAAGACACCAGGAATAAGCTGCTGAGCAATATGGCCGTGAGCATGATGCGCTTATGGGCAACAAATTTCCTTTGTTTAACGGCAACAAGTCCCGCTACCAGCAGGATGCTCACTGCTGAATTCAGCAATGCATTTATCCGCGCAAACAGGTGCACATCGAAACCCAGGTTTATTTTCCATTGCACGCGCGATAAAAAAACCACGGCGCAGAACACCAGCAGCGATACCAGGCCGATAAGCCATTTCGCCCTTTTATCGTTCGGCGCAAGAAGCGGGGGGAGCATGTGATTATCTTCCAAACAGATTTCTTTTTTTCTTCTTGTCTTTTTCCAGCATCAGCAGTACGATATCGGCGGCAAGGCTGCGCATGGCCATACTGTCGAGCCCATTGTAATAACCGCGCACCACGCGGTCTTTATCGATCAGCACCATTTTCTCGGTATGAATGAAGTTGGAGTCAACTCCTTCGCCATCTACCACCGCCAGCTTAACCTCATCCAGGGCAAAGTCGTAAATCGTTTTCTTCGGGCCGGTCAGCATCCACCATACTTCGTGATTGACGCCAAACCGGTCGGCATATTTTTTCAATTGAACCGCCGAATCGCGAACGGGATCCACACTGAAGCTGAGCAACTGTACGAAGCTGGTATCTGTAAGACGCGTGTCTTCTTTCAGCTTAAGCGCATTTTGCAGCTTCTTCATGTTGGCCGTCAGCGTAGGGCAAATAGACGGACAATGCGTAAAGAAGAAATCAGCCACGATTATTTTACCGCCCAGGTCGGCCATCGACACCGTATCGCCCAACTGGTTGACCAGCCTGAAATCTTTCAGGCGGTGCCAAACCGTATCGGTCGTTTCTTTTCCATTGACCACTTTGGTCAATACCGTATCGGCATAGTAGCGCCGGGGCATGTGTACGGCATCGCCGCTAAAATAGCTGATAACCCAATAGCAAATCAATGGGAGAACCAGGGCCAACGCAATTCCTCTGACAGCACTTTTATTCACTCCGCAAAAATAGATAAAGACTTTGAGGTTTGAGGTCTGAAGTTTGAGGTGCTGGCGCTGCAGTAGAAGGCAACAAAAAAGCAACCTGCCTTTTGATGCAGGTTGCTTTTTCTTATATATGGCTGCACACACGCGGCAGCACTTCAAACCTCAAACTATTCAATCGCTCCTTCCTTCTTGGCATCATGGCTGCCATGGGCCGGCTTTTCCACTTTGATCTGGCTTTGCTCGTAGTGATACCGGTCATACCTGTTCCTGAGCTCCTTATAGGAGTTGCCATCGCCTAGGAAGCCAAGAATGAACCAAATAAACAGCAACAAGGGCACCACAATGGTCATGATCAAATTGCGGAGCTCGTGCTTCAGGTGCATGAAATAAGCAACAATATAAAATGCCTTCGCGAGCATGAAGATACATATAGCGCCTTTGAGCAAGTGTCGCATCAATTCGTTGTGAACGCTCATCATAACAAAGCCAAGCGCCAACTCAATGATGGTGATGACAGTAAGGATAATCGTGACACGAATAACCTCTTTTCTGGCCGTTTCACGATCAAAATCGTGGTGATGCGTTATTTCCTGGAAATTTTCTGTAGCTGACATATTTCAATTCGTTTAAACAAGGTAAAAACAGGTGAACACGAATACCCAAACAAGATCCACAAAGTGCCAGTACAAACCGGCTTTTTCGATCATCAGGTAATGGCCGCGACGCTCGAACACATTGTTCAGGGTCATGATCAGCATAATGATATTGATGATCACCCCGCTGAATACGTGGAAACCGTGGAAACCGGTAATGGTGAAGAAGAAATTGGTAAAGTTGGTCGACGCCTTAGTGCCGTCCATATTCAGGAAAGGATTGCTTCCCCACCAGGCACCTTCAGCATGGAGGTGATGCCACTCCCAGGCCTGGCACGAAAGAAAGGCAATACCGCCAATGATGGTCCATATAAGGTTCTTAACCACACCCTTTTTATCCATGGCATGCCCCGCCTGCACCGCCAGCACCATGGTCACCGAACTGATGATCAGGATGAAGGTCATCAGGCTCACGAAAGCCAGCGGCAGTCCCGATCCGAGGCCGGGGAAAGACTGGAATACTTCGTTCGGGTCGGGCCAGCTATTACTCGCAAATCGGATGGTTCCGTAAGAGATCAGGAAAGCGCCGAAAGTAAAGGCATCGCTCATGAGGAAATACCACATCATGACTTTCCCGTACTCCACATTGAAGGGGCTCTTACCACCACTCCACCATTTTTGTTCCGCAGGTACTGCGTGTGACATGTTCAATATTTAAAGATTCGCAAATGAAATATTTCAGCTCAGTAGCATAAAAAACACCAATAGGTACAGCCATAATATATCTACAAAATGCCAGTAGGTGCTCATCACCTCTACCGGAATCACATTATAACTGCGCCGTACGGTGCTGATGGCTTTGGCGCTCATCACCACCAGGGCAATTACACCACCGAGTACGTGTACCGCGTGCAGCCCCGCAATTACATACAGGAACTGCCCTGCGCCCGCGCCCGAAAAAGTGATCCCGCTATGCCACACTGCCTGGAATCCTATCCATTGCAGCGCCACGAAAAGCAACCCGAGCACCAGCGTCAGCAACAGCAACAGGCGGTATTTCTTTCTTTCACGCTGCCTGAATGCCTGCAGGGCCAGGTGCATGGTAAGACTGCTGATCAGTATGACCGCCGTTGAATACCAGAATACCCGCGGCATCTCGAAACCGGTCCAGTTCGGCTGGCT
>JAKPBL010000170.1 GCA_029778965.1 Bacteroidota bacterium | reverse complement strand
CACAGGGCGGCCATTGTTGGATGCGCGGGTAACCAGCAAGGTTCCTTTTTCAAAGCTTTCTTTCCCGATGCTGAAAGGTTGCTCGGCATACCGTACGCGAATGTCTTTCTTCAGTACGGCGGCGAGGAATTTTGCGCTGTTGAGGCCATCCCACTTTATCGCATAGGCATACGCGTTATCCATGCCCGCCGGTGCGGCAACGGCCGGTGCGGTTTTGGAAGTCGCGTTGTTGTATGCGGCGAGTCCGTAGGTATTCAGGCCAAAAACATACGGCATTGCCCAGGCTGTTATGTCATAAGTGGCCGAGTCGGTAATGCGCGATGTTCTTTCAAAAAGAACTTTTATCAGGTTCGCTTTTGTCTGGTTGGCATTTACCACCACATCACCGGGTTCTGTTTTAAAATTTTCCTGCCTGCCGGTGAAATAATTAAGACCGTTAAGGCTGGCCGGGCTGGCATAAGCCCAGTCGATCGCATTTTTATCGAGCAATTGCTGCAGGCGTGTCATGCGATCGGTTCCGTCGTTGCGGATCACCCAGCTCTTGAATTCGCCGGGCGGGTTCGACAATGTTTTCTGGAAATAAGTCCTGAATTCACGAACGAGTTCTGTGGCGTGTTGTGACGCCATTTCAACGGTGCTCATCCCGGTGGTGAAATGGTGCAGCGCTCTTTCGCGCAGGGTAAGTGTATCACCCTCATCGTTCACGATGCCCAGGCCGGCACGGATGCCGCCCTGCTCAAAGGTCATACCGATCGAACCGCTGTAAATCGGGTAGGTATCGCCGTAAGAAGGATAAAACAGGTCGAACCGCTCTTTGGTGAAATAGAGCCAGCCGTTCTTATCGAAATATTTTGCGTGGTTCTTGCCGATGATCACCTGGAAATCGCGCTGCCATTTGCTGATCACATCATGGAAAGGCTCGGCCGCCGGCGCGAAATAATAAGGTTCGTTGATACCCTGCTCGTGAAAATCGACGTGTATCTGGGGAAGCCACTGGTTGTATTTGGGCACCCTCGCCTGGCTTTCTTTTTGCGATTGCCAGGCCCAGTCGCGGTTGAGGTCGAAATTATAATGGGTGCTTCTGCCGCCGGGCCATGGTTCGCGGTGTTCACGCGCCAGGGGGTTCAGGTTGATATTCTGCCCGATCATGGTGGTGTACCAGTTCACATAGCGATCGCGGCCGTCGGGGTTAAGGCAGGGATCGATCAGCACCACTACGTTCTTCAGCCATTCGCGTGTCTGCGAATTGGCGGGATTCACCAGCTCGAAAAGGGTCATCATTGCCGCTTCGGAGGAAGAGGTTTCGTTGCCATGAACATTATAGCTCAGCCAAACGATGGCGGGTGCAGGCTCGATCGGCGCGGCTTTGTCGCGGGTGGCATTGGCCAGCCGCAGGTTGTTCAGCCTGATTTGTTCTATGTTCTGCAGGTTCTCGGGCGATGCGATGGTGGCCAGCAACAGGGGCCGCCCTTCGTTGGTTTCGCCGAACTGTTCCAGCTTAACCTGCGTGGCAGCCTGTTCAGCCACATGCCTGAAATATTGAACGATTTTGTAATGAGGAGTGTATTTTTCGCCCGGCTTATACCCCAGAAACTGTTCGGGGCTCTTCAGTTGCGCAACAGACAGCAAGCCGCTTACCAGCCATGCGCCCAGCAGTAAAAATTGTTTCATGCCGTAATTTAGGGATTTTCACCCGTCGGGTGGCACCCGACGGGTAATACCTGACGGGTGCCACCCGACGGGTGAAATAACCTGGGCAAAATCCGGTGTTTTAACGAGTAAAAAAACAGCGGACAGCCTTCAGTTTTGCCCTATGGCAAGTCATTATTCCAAACTAATACCGGGTCAGTTCGCCCATATTTGCAATCGCGCCGTCGGCACCGATAAAATGTTTTTAACGGAAGAGAACTACCTGCGTTTTCTCCAAATGCTGCAAGACGCGCTCGCCGGCATAGCAGAAATCAACGCATATTGCCTTTTAAGCAACCACTATCATTTATTGGTCCGGTTGCATGAAACCAGTAACCACGACCTTCTCAAAAACGCCCTTAATAAAGTTCAAAGCAAATATGCAAAGGCTTTTAACCGGGAAAACGGCAGAAAAGGCGGCCTTTTTATGCGTCCGTTTAAGCGAAAGGCCATACAGAACGACGCACACCTGGCCTATATAACATGGTACATCCATCGAAACCCGTTGCATCACCGGTACACCAAAAACTGGCGAACCTGGCCGTATTCTTCCTACGACGTATACGACCAGGGGCGCAGCTCCTTTATAAAAACCGGTGATCTGATCTGTTTTTTCGGCGGAATAGATCGATTCAAGCACTACCATGAACTAAACAGCGATGCCTATTTGAATGGGGACGCAGAACTGCACCTTGAGTAATTTTTTTACCCGTCGGGTAGCACCCGACGGGTGCCACCCGACGGGTGTAAATCCATATATTCGTATTATGACACGTTTTGCGTTAATCGTTCTGCTTTGCGGCGCCATGCTGCCCGCCCACGCACAGAACCCCTACCAGTACAGCATCCAGAAAACCGCATCGGGTAAAAACGGGGCGGTGGTATCGGCACACCCGCTCGCCAGCGAAGCGGGCCTTCTCATGCTGCAAAAAGGCGGCAACGCCGTCGACGCCGCCATCGCCACCCAACTGGCACTGGCAGTGGTATACCCCGCCGCAGGCAATATCGGCGGCGGCGGCTTCATGGTGCTGCACCTGGCCAATGGACGTAACCTCACGCTCGACTTCCGCGAAAAAGCGCCATTGGCCGGCCACCGCGACATGTACCTCGATGAAAAGGGCGAAGCCGACCTGAATAAAAGCCAGCATGGCCACCTCGCCGCCGGTGTACCGGGCACTATAGCCGGCATTTTCCAGGCCATGCAATATGCCCGGCTGCCATTCAAAACCATCATACAACCTGCCATCGATCTGGCAGCAAAAGGATTCGCTATCACCGAAGCCGAAGCGAGCGGCCTCAACAGCGACAAAGAGGATTTCCTGAAATACAACACCCGCCCCACCGCATTTGTCAGAGACAATGCCTGGAAAGCAGGCGACACTTTACTGCAAAAAGAACTGGCAAAAACACTGGAGCGCATCCGCGACCACGGACAAAAAGGTTTTTATGAAGGCCGTACCGCCCAACTCATCATCGCAGAAATGAAACGGGGCAAGGGACTTATTACCATGGAAGACCTGAAAAAATACCATGCAGTATGGCGTACCCCCTCCACCTTTCAGTATAAAGGATATGAAGTCATCACCATGCCCCTGCCCAGCAGCGGCGGGGTGCTGTTGCCCATGATGATGAAAATGACCGAACGGTTCCCCATCAGCCGCTACGGCTTCCACTCCGATTCGGCCCTGCAACTGATGACCGAAATCGAACGGCTCGCCTATGCCGACAGGGCCAAATTTCTCGGTGATCCCGATTTTTACCCCGTACCTGTAAGCGCCCTTACCAGCGAAGAATACATCACCCAGCGGCTGAAGTTGTACCGGCCTGGTATTGCCGGCAACAGCAACGACATCCAGGCGGGCGACGCACCCAAAGAAAGCGAGCAAACCACCCATTTCAACACGATCGACAAAGAAGGCAACGCCGTTTCCATCACCACTACCCTCAATGGTGGTTACGGATCGCACACCGTAGTGGGCGGCGCCGGCTTTTTACTCAATAACGAAATGGACGATTTCAGTGTAAAACCCGGTGTGCCAAATATGTTTGGCGCCGTTGGCGGAGAAGCCAATGCCATTGAACCCGGCAAGCGGATGCTCAGTTCCATGACGCCCGTGATCGCGCTGAAAGGCGGACAACTTGCCATCGTTACCGGCACCCCTGGTGGCACTACCATCACAACGTCGGTGTACCAGACACTGGTCAACCTGATCGACTTCAACCTCTCGCCTGCCGATGCCGTAAACAAACCGAAATTCCATATGCAATGGCTGCCCGACCAGGTGTTCGTGGAAAAGGAGTTTCCCGCCGAAAAAAAAGCAGCCCTCGAAAAAATGGGTTATAAAGTGGTAAGCCGGGGGCGTATCGGCCGCACTGAACTCATCGTGCGGCAACCCGACGGCAGCTACCAGGCCATCGGCGACTCCAGGGGCGACGACTCGGTTGCGGGTTACTGATCACCGTTAGTTCACACAGCCACATTAAAAATACCGCAGGGGATTGCGTTTGCCTTCGTAGATATACTGCTTCACATTCATCCAGAAGGCCGCAAAAATGTAAAATATAATGGGCGAGCCCATCGTTAACACCGAAATATACATGAAGTAACGACGAATGGTGGCTGGCGCAATGCCTATCTTTTCACCCAGGTAGGAACAAACACCAAACACATGCCACTCGATAAAGTGCTTGATATTCTTCATGCCGCAATTTACACATTTAATTGGTAATTTTACAATCTCCAACCCCCTGAAGTGGTTAAAACAACAAACAACACACTATGGTTTTCGACCTCGAGATGATCAAAAAGGTGTACGCCCAATTTCCTGCCCGGGTAGCCGCTGCCCGGAAAGTGGTGGGTCGTCCGCTAACCCTTACCGAAAAAATTCTGTATGCCCACCTCTGGCAGGGTGAAGCCTCCCAGGCTTTTGAAAGAGGAAAAAGCTATGTTGATTTTGCACCTGACCGCGTGGCAATGCAGGATGCGACGGCCCAGATGGCCCTGCTGCAGTTCATGCAGGCAGGCCGTAATAAAGTGGCTGTTCCCTCCACCGTACACTGTGACCACCTGATCGTAGCGAAAACCAATAGCCAGGTCGACCTGGAGCGCGCCGTAAATGAAAGCCGTGAAGTGTACGATTTCCTCGCCTCCGTTTCCAATAAGTATGGCATTGGGTTCTGGAAGCCCGGCGCCGGCATCATTCACCAGGTGGTGCTCGAAAACTATGCTTTCCCCGGTGGTATGATGATCGGTACCGACTCCCATACCGTGAATGCCGGCGGTCTCGGTCTGATCGCCATCG
>JAKPBL010000392.1 GCA_029778965.1 Bacteroidota bacterium | reverse complement strand
CAGTTGCTTGATGCGGTGATAGATCGTCTTCCGCAACGCCAGCGCGAGATCTATCTCCTGCACCGGCATGAGCGGTTGCGATATGCCGAAATTGCCGAAAGGCTGCATATCGGCCGTGAAACAGTGAAATCACACCTGTCGGCTGCCGTTCGGTTCATAAAAACGCAATTGGGTTCGGGCGCATTGCTGCTGTTGTTTCTTTTCCGCCACTAAAAAATTTATGGCGGCACTCCCCCTTTTTCAATGATACCGGCGTCTTATACTGTATAAGCAGTGTTCATGAACGAGCGGTTACAGTATTTGTACATGCAATTCAGGTTGGGTAAAGCATCGCCCGAAGAGTTGCAGGAGTTGTTGGAATATCTTGATCAAAGCAATGAGAACGAGGCGCTCGGGACTTTTCTTTTCGACCGGTGGCAGCAGGCGGCGACCGGAACAAGTCCGCTTAACCGCAACACGATCGACACCCTGGCCGACCGGCTGACGGGCCGGTTACCAGCCGGCCAACCACACCGTATTGGCTGGAAAGTGCTGGTGGCTGCTTCGGTATTGGCGGTTGTATCTACGCTCGCTTACCGCTTTTGGCCGGTAGCCGAGAAGCCGGCCACTGTGGCGCTGAAAGAGAATAATCCCGTGTCGGATATCCTGCCCGCCCGCAAAGCGGCCAGGCTTACGCTCGACGATGGTACCGTGAAATATATTGACAGCTTGCCCGAAGGCTGGGCGCTGTCGCAGGGCAGCGCGGGTGTTCAACGCAACGGCCAGGTGTTGTCGTATACCGAAAAGCAACAAGGAGAGATACCTGGAAAGCAGGTGCGCTTTAATACGGTATCTACCGCCATGGGTGAAACTTTTCCCGCTTTGCAACTGGCCGACGGCACGAAAGTGTGGTTGAATGCCGGTTCTTCCATCCGGTTCCCCGTGAGCTTTAACGGCCAGACCACGCGCGAGGTGGAAATAACGGGCGAGCTGTATTTTGAAGTGGCCAAAGACAAAGCGCGGCCCTTCCTGGTGCGCACTGCCGACGATACCATCTCGGTGCTGGGTACCCATTTCAATGTGAATCATTATACAGGCGAGTCGCATCACAGTACCACCCTGCTCGAAGGATCGGTTGCTATTCAGCGCGGCGGAAAACAGTTTTTACTGAAACCCGGCGATGCCGCTGTTGCCACACCAGGCAGCCTGTTACGTGTTGTGCGTGCCGATACCGCACAGGCTGTGGCATGGAGAGACAACCTGTTCTACTTTGATCATACCGACATTGCTTCGGCAATGCGGCAGGTTGCCCGCTGGTACGACCTGGAGATTGAATGCACGGGTAACGGACAGCGCACCATTACCGGCCAGTTGCCGCGCTCTGTTCCGGCGGCTACCTTGCTGAAAGCACTGGAATTATCAGGAAATATCAAATATAAAATTGAAGGACGCTATGTAAAAATAACCATCTAAAAAACAGAAACCGGAATGTTGACGCATTCCGGCTGGTGTCAGATCAACTCATTGTCGGCAAAGACTATTTATTAATCCAAACATTGCTAAGGTATGCAATTAGCTGCTTATTGCAAGCCCGGTGACCGGTGTTATACCGGCCGTCGGCAAATTCGTCAAACATTCTTCTTTATGCGTTTCACGGCCATTGTATTGTTGGCCGCCTGTTTACAGGTTAGTGCCGGCACACGTGCACAATCAGTAACGCTTTCCGTTAAGCGGGCAAGTATTTTCACTGTGCTGCAGGATATACGCAGGCAAACCGGGTATAGCTTCATTTACACAGATACCCTGCTGGCGCCATTGCCCCCCGTCACGTTTTCCGTACAGAAGGCGCCGCTCGAAAAGGTGCTTCGCCTCTGTTTCGACAACCAGCCGGTTGGATTTGAGATATTGGACAAGATCATTGTTATCAAACCGGTCGGGCATCCCGCAGACGTGACACCGGTAGCTGTAGCCAATATCGTGGTAAAAGGCCGCGTTACAGACGATGACGGCAATCCCGTGGTCGCTTCGGTGCGGGTGAAAGGAACCAGCAGGGGCGTCGCTACCAATGAACGCGGCGAGTTTGAACTGACGGATATAGATCCGCAGGCCGTGCTGCAAATCACCGGAGTGGCTATCGACGGCGTGGTGGAAGTGCCGGTAAATAACCGCGAATCACTGATCATTCGTGTTCCTGTTAAAGTATTGCAGCAGAAAGAAGTGGTGGTAACGGCATTGGGCCTGAAAAAGGAAAAGAAATCGTTGACATACGCTACCCAGGAAGTATCGGGCGAACAGATCGCAGACTCGAGGGAATCCAATATCGTCAACGCGCTGCAGGGGCAGTTTTCAGGTGTGCAGATCGCCAATACGCAGGGCGCAGTATCCTCCTCGTCACGCATACAGATCAGGGGCGCCAACTCCCTGTCGGGGAATAACCAGCCGCTTTTTGTGGTAGACGGCGTGCCCATGCGTAACACCAATTCGCGCTGGGTGGGGTATGGCGGTGCGGACTATGGAAATGAAATTGCCGATATAGACCTTAACAACGTGGCGTCGGTAACTGTGCTCAAAGGTGCGAATGCTGCGGCGCTGTATGGCAGCCGTGCGGCCAACGGGGTTATCCTTATCACGACCAAGTCGGCCAATAACCAGAAGGGATGGGGTATGACGCTTACCTCGAATACCACCTTGCAACGTCCCACCTATTTCCCGGCATACCAGGATAAATACGGACAAGGCAGCAACAAAGAATACGCCTATGTAGACGGTATCGGCGGCGGTACTTACGACGACTATGGTGGTAGCTGGGGGCCGGCTTTGGACGGCCGCCTCATAGACCAGTGGTTCGGCAAACAGCAACCCTGGGTGCCGGCGCCCGATAACCTGAAATCTTTTTTCCAGAACGGATGGATTGCAGGCAATGACCTGTCTGTAGCCAGGCAGACCGATAAAACCAGTATTCGTTTTTCGTACGGCGACAGCCGGCAGAAAGGCACCCTGCCTTTTACCGATGAAACCCGGAATACGATCAACCTGAATGCTTCGGTCCAGATCACCGACAAGTTGCAGTCGCAGGTGATCGTCAACTATGTTCGGTTGAAAAACAACAATATACCCACCTCGGGTTACACCGATGGGAATATCATGAGCCAGATGATCTTCGGCGGCCGGCAAATGAATTATGCGCCGATGAAAGATTATCAGTCGCCCGATGGAAAACAAATCAACACCTACAGCCGCTTGTCCGATAACCCGTACTGGCTCTATAAGCACAATACCAATTCGCGAATTCGCGATCGGTTTTTCGGTTCAGCCCGGTTGCAATACGAGATCCTTCCCTGGATGAATGTAATGGTTCGGGCCGGCCTGGACACGTATAGCGAACAGCGCAACGAGATCGTGAATGCGTACACCGCGGCAACCGCGCAGGCACATAGCGGCGGCTCGTTCAACCTTACCGAAATGAACTTTAAAGAGTTCAACCTCGACGCGATATTGTCGATCGATAAAAACCTCGCCGACAAACTGAACCTGAACGCCAACCTGGGCGCCAACCTGATGAATAACCAGTTCCGTTCGGTAGGGCTGCGGGCGGCCGAGCTGGTGGTACCCAATATTTTCAATATCGCCAACGTGAAAGGAGCGGCTCTGCCCAGCAACAACTATTCAGAATATGAAATGCAGAGCGTGTACGGGCAGTTAACCCTGTCGTACGACGATTTTCTTTTCGTGAACGGAACAGCCCGGAACGACTGGTCTTCTACCTTGCCGGCCGACAATGCCTCTTATTTTTATCCTTCGGTAGGGTTGAGCTTTCTGCCCACGGCCCTGTTACCGGTAAACCTGGACTGGCTTGATTACATAAAGCTCCGCGCCAACTGGGCCCAGGTGGGTAATACAGCCGCGCCCTATCAACTGGTCCAAACCTATACTGCCGGTATCGGATGGGCCGGTAATCCCATGTACCAGGCCGGTAATGTGTATCCGCCGACAAATCTTAAGCCGGAGATCACCACCTCGAAAGAAATCGGGCTGAATGCCCAATTGTTCCGCAAACGGCTGAGCTTTGATGTGACCATGTACCAGTCCAATTCACGCAACCAGATTCTCAGCGTGCAGGTTCCCTATTCAACGGGCTACTCTTCACAAAAAGTGAATGCCGGTAATATCCAGAACAAGGGCGTTGAAGTGGGTATCAGCGGTACACCGCTAAAGCGGAAGAACTTTTCGTGGGATATGGGGCTGAACTGGTCAAAGAATACCAATAAGGTGCTCGAACTGGCTCCGGGCATAACCCTCTACCAGATCGGGGGAATCTGGGGTGTCAACTCGTATGCACAGGAAGGCGGCGCCTATGGCGACATCCTGGGGAGTGCTTTCCTGCGTAATGATGCGGGAGATATCGTCGTCGACAGCCGGGGGATTCCAAAAAAAGACCCTGTTCGTCGAACACTGGGTAATATCATGCCCGACTGGGTTGCTAATTTCAGAACCGGACTGCGGTACAAAGACCTGTCGATGAATATCCTTTTCGATATGCGTAAAGGGTCAAGTATCTATTCATTGGGCCATCGTTATGGCACTTTCAGTGGTGTTCTTGCTGCTACTGCCGCAGGGGATGTGAGAGAAAAAGGCATCGTTTTCGACGGTGTTACAGAAGACGGCAAAAAAAATGAGACCGCAACCGAAGCGCAATTGTTTTATTCCACCGCCAATATCACCGGCATAAATGAATTCTCCACATT
>JAKPBL010000368.1 GCA_029778965.1 Bacteroidota bacterium | reverse complement strand
GCCACGGAAAAGGCAACGATCAGCAGGTTAACCACGATGTTCAGGGCAACGTCGTTGATGAAGAGGCGAATTTTAACAGCATCGTTGGTGCGGCTGATGATTTCACCCACCCGCATGGTATCGAAGAACCGCTGCGGCAGTTGCAGCAGGTGTTTGTAATAGCCGAGAACAAGACCGGCATCGATGTGCTGGCCCGTTCGCAACCCCAGCACAGATTTAAACGAACCGATAAAGACCTCCAGCACCAGGATGGTGATCATACCGAAACCCAGCAGGTTCAACAGGCGGATATTTCCTTCGGGGATCACCTGATCGACCATCTTTTGCATATAGATCGATGCGGAGAGTCCCAGCAAGGTATAGATCAGCGCGCCGGCCAGCATTTCGAGAACGGTGCTTTTGTACGGGGCTACCAGTAACAGAAATCTTTTGAAATGCGGCACTCTTTCATTGGCCGGCCGGAAGTTTTCCGCCGGTGCCAGGAGTATCAGCACACCCGTCCAGTGCCCGATAAAGGTGCTGACCGGCTCTTTCCGGGTTCGCCCTTCGGCGGGGTCCATTATGCGGATATGCCTGCCCGTTACCTTGTCGATCACTACAAAGTGATGAAGCCCGTTTTTTAACACCACATGCGCCACGGCAGGCAGCGGGATTTTCGGTAACGAGTCGGCCTGCCCTTTGGCGGCCCGGGCCTGGAATCCCAATTTTTCGGCAGCTTCCAGCAATCCCAGCACAGTGGTGCCACGGTTATCGGTTCCTGCGTATTGCCTGATGCGGCTTACAGGCAATTGCAGCCGGTAATGGGCAGCCACACTGGCAAGGCAGGCGGCGCCGCAATCGGTGATGTCCCGCTGCCGTATATTAGCCGCGCGTCTCATCAGGCTCATTTTGTACCGGCCGCTGCGGATTGAACCAGTCATCGAGCTTATCGAACAACAACTGCCAGCAGCTTCTGCGGGCAATAAAGAAGCTGGCCTGGAAATTCAGGCCCTTTCTCAACCTGCCAGTATAGCCGTTCTTTAGGTGCACGACCGTGCTGTCGAAGCTGCAGCGCAATTTGATAACAGGCGTATTGTTAAGCAGGCTGAGGTCTTTGTCGATGCTCATCACCTTGCCGGTCATTTCACCGAAATAATTATAGTTGAATGCTTCCAGTTGGTACCTGACCGGCTGCCCCTGGTATAACAGTCCAACGTCCCGGCTCTTTACATAACATTCGCCTACCAGCCCGTTTTCGGGTGAAACGGTGCAGATCAACTGGCCGGCTTGCAGGTAGCTGCCGGTATAAAGATCATTCACCCCCTGGACAACACCACTTGTTGCAGCGCGAATGGTCAGCAGCGAAGCATCTGCCAGTACCTGCTTTCGCTGGCTCTCCAACTGGCTTACTGCAAGCTGGTATTTAGCCAGGTCTTGTTGCCAGGCCACCTGCTGTTCGCGCAGGAATGACTCATATCCGTCGATGGCCTGCCGGTGCCGGTGACCGGCGTCATAGAATTCTTTGGGCGAAATGATCTTTTCTTCCGCCAACTTCGTATCTGTCTGTAATTCGAGCGCCAGCTTATCCAGCACTCCCCGTTTTTCTTTTTGAATAGAAAGATGGCGGCCCAACTGGTCACTGTACACTTTGGAACGAAGGGAAGCAGCCTGCGCTTCTTTGCCTGTCAGTAACCGCAGATCGTGCAGGTAGCGACGGTATTCTTCCATCTCGCTGTCCAGCGCCTTCAACCTGCCGGCATACTGCAGGTCTTTGATCTTCACCATGGTTTGCCCCTCGTGAATGATATCCCCTTCTTTCACGAGAAGGCTGTCGATGATGCCGCCCACGACGGCCCGTATCTCGGCCCGTTCGGTCGATGGGCGGATGACACCATCTGCCCTGGTGAAAATATCCGTGTACAGAAAACGCGAGGCGATCAGCGCTGCCGCTATTGCGATAATCACCGCAAGGTATATGACATGATAGCTTGTTCTTAGCCGGGGCAGGTAACAGATACGGGTATCTGCCAGTTGCTGGAAAGACGTATTCATTGACATGGCTTTATTCAATGAATCAAAGTACGTGCGGACCGTTCAGTGAAAAAACCGTTCTTTCACCCATTTCATCTGGATGTGGCAGACGCCAGCAGCGTAAAAGGCAGGCAGGCTTTTTCCTCCCCGTTTACGATAAGGCCGATCTTGTGACCGCCGGGGTAGTACTTCCGGGTGGTTATGATCTTGAAAGCATGGGCTTTATGATAAGCGATGCTCGAGTGGCCGGCCATCTCCCGTTCGCTGATCTTGAATACCTTCCTGTAATGGGTGCCGTTTTTCAGCCGGAACCAGATCGCATATTCAAGCCGCAGCAATTGTTTGCTCCGGGTGTTGTTGGCAACCGTAAAATCGAGCTGCAGGGAGTCGCCCACTTTTATCTTTTGACGTTTCAGGCGAACCGCTGTTACCGAAAAGTGCTGCGCCCG
>JAKPBL010000318.1 GCA_029778965.1 Bacteroidota bacterium | reverse complement strand
GCCAACCTGGTGATTCACTATGTACCGCGGGGAACGGTGTTGTCTGAACAGCAAAAGACGGCATACATAGCCGAAGCCAGATTTATGCGGGCTTTCGTCTATTTTCAACTGGTGAAGGGATGGGCTGGTGTGCCGATTCATACCGAAGATAATCTCGATGAATCGATGAATATACCGAAGGGAACAAAGCAGCAAGTGTATGACCTGATCATGTCTGATCTTGCATTTGCAGAAAGCAACCTGCCGGAAAAACCTGCTTTGGTCGGAAAACCGTCAAAGTGGGCAGCCAAGACCCTGCTTGCCGATGCGTTGTTCTACCAGGCGAAATATACCGATGCGGCCGCCAAGGCAAAAGAAGTCATTAATGCCGGCGTGTACAGCCTGGAGCCGGTCGCTGTTCCGGATGACTTTAATAAAGTATTCGGTATGGGCGCCAATTCAAAAGAAGAGATCTTTTACCTGCATTACAATCAAAACAGTCCCAGTCAGTTGGTGCTTTATACCATGCAGATTACGACGCCCTGGTTCGGCTCGAATGGTTATGGCGTTCTGACCTGGACAAATACTTCGAGGTTTTACAAGGAATGGAACGATGACGATTTTAGGAAAAAGTTCAACTGGTATAAAGAAGAAACAAGACTAACACCGTGGACGGCAGGGCAACCGGCTTTCCCCAATGAAGGAATTATTTCGCCTAAAAAATACAATAATCCCACCGCGACCATCGCCACTTTCAGTTTGCCCTGTTATCGTTATGCGGAAGTGCTGCTTCTGTTTGCAGAAGCTTCTGCACAGTCGGGCGGCCCCACGGCAGAAGGTGTTGAAATGCTGAATAAGGTACACCGCCGCGCCTATGGCTATAGCCCCGATGCACCGTCGTCCGTTGATTTTAAAGCAGCCGATTATAATGCCGAAACCTTTACAGACCTGGTGGTGCAGGAGCGGGCCTATGAGTTCCAACTGGAAGGAAAAAGGTGGTTCGACCTGGTTCGTTCAGGACGTGTAAAAGAAATAATGCCACGGAATATTCAAAGGGAAGTAGCTGATAAGCACTTGCTTTGGCCCATACCCCTGATTGAATTCGACCTGAATAAGGCATTGGATCGCAGTAAGGATCAGAACCCGGGTTATTGACACTATTTGGTATATTCCATTTCTAATGAAACTGATCAATCTTTTCGTTTGTTTTAGCCTGTTTTATTCATCGCTTCCTGCGCAGTCCGGCGAACTTTTTGCCGGCGCGGCAAAGGTGAGCATAAGCCCGCCAGCCGGTACGCCGATGGCGGGCTATTATTATCACCGTTTCATGGAAGGGATACACGATGACCTTTTTGCCAGGGCCCTGGTGTTGGAAAGCGGTGGTACAAAGATTGCCTGGGTGGAGTGTGACCTGATAGGTATCAATGCGCAAATTGTTGCCCGTGCCCGACGTCTCGTTACCGAGAAATATGGATTTCGTCCCGACCAGGTGATGATCGGCGCCACTCATTCTCATACAGGACCGGTTATACCCGGTTTTCGCGAGCAGTTTGCACCCCGTCAGCCGGCTGTAGATATGATTGATGCGTATGCAGCCGGGTTGCCGGAAAAAATTGCCGCAGCTATCGGTGAGGCCTATTCGAAGCGGGAACCCGCCAGCCTGCTGGTCGGAACCGCTACGGAGGAATCCGTCAGCTTTAACCGCCGGTATTTTATGAAAGATGGCAGCGTAGGATGGAATCCCGGTAAAAACAATCCCGCCGTTTATAAGCCCGCAGGACCAATAGACCCGCAGATCGGTGTTTTATTTGCCGTCAACCGGAAAGGAGAATATATCAGTTCCCTGGTCAATTTCACCCTCCATCTTGACTGTGTGGGAGGAACTTACATATCTGCGGATATTCCTGCTACACTTGATGCCTGTCTTTCGGCGGCTTTGGGTAAGAATATGACGGTGATATTTTCGCAGGGATGCTCGGGTAATATCAATCATATAAATACCAACGAAGCAAAAAAGCAATCGGGACCGCGTGAGGCCGAACGTATCGGCAAAATACTGGCCGGCGATGTTATACGCGCGAGCACACAATGCGACACGGTGGTTCAAACAGGTATCCGCCATTTGCAGGCCACGGCCCTTTTGCCGCTGGCATCTTTTCCTAAAGACAGCCTGGCTTGGGCGAGGCAGGTGGTGGCGCGATATGGGGAATCCGGCGCCGCCCCCTTCCTGGATTTTGTAAAAGCATTTAAATACCTTGACCTCGCTTCCAGGGAAGGGAAGCCGCTTGAGGCGGAAGTGCAGGTATTCGCTATTGGTAACGACCTGGCGATTGTTGCGCTGCCGGCCGAAGTATTCACAGAGTTGGGAATGTATATCAAAAGAAGGTCTCCTTTCAAGTACACATTTGTCACTACTCAAACCAATGCATCCCTGGGTTATCTGCCCGACTACAAGGCCTATGCCGAAGGCAACTATGAACCGCTTGTATCGCGAGCCGCAGCAGGCGGCGGCGAGAAGCTGGCAGATACCGCCGCTCGTTTATTGTATCAGCTAAAAAACAGTGTCAATTGATCCGGGTATTATTCTTAACGCTGCTCTGTACCTGCAGCCAGGCACTATGGGCCTTTCATTCGCCCCTGCTGCCGGCTCCGCAGCAGGTCCAATATGGTAAAGGCTATATTCCGCTCCGGAATGTAGTGGTTAAACTGGTAGTCAATCAGCCGGCGGAAGAAGACCGTTTTGCGGCGCGTGAGCTGCAGTCGATACTCGCCGATGCAGGCGCTAAAAAAACAGGTAAGGAAGAGCTGACTATTTACCTGAAACGTACAGGCGCTTTATCACCCCTGCCTGTTCCGGGTGAAACTGCCGGCCGGGAATCCCGGGAAGCATATAGCATTAGCGCAAGCGGGCGTGCGGTTTATATAACCGCCTCATCGAGCGCCGGTATTTTCTATGGTGTGCAAACCTTCCGGCAGTTGATCGAACGCAAAGCTGCAGGTCTTGTCATTCCGGAAGTGGAGTTGCACGACTGGCCCTCGATGGCTTATCGGGGCTTTATGATGGACATGAGCCATATGCAGTTTCCCCGTATGGAAGAGATCAAACAGCAGATTGATTTCCTCGCCCGTTTCAAAACAAACCAGTATTATTTTTATTCGGAAGCAAATATTGAGCTGAAGGGCTACCCACTCCTGATGCGCGATGCGCGCTTCACGCAGGAAGATATAAAAGAGATTATTGCTTATGCCCGCGAAAGGCATATGGATGTTGTTCCAAACGTGGAGTTGTATGGACATTTGCATGATTTGTTCAAGCTGGAAACTTATTCCGATCTGTCGGTGAACCGTTATGGCGGTGAATTTAAGCCACGCGATGAGCAGGTGCGGTTAATCGTCAGCGATTGGATATCGCAGCTTTCCCGGTTGTTTACCAGCCCGTTTTTTCATATGGGCTTCGATGAAACGTGGGTGATAGATCTTGAAGCGAAGAAACTGGGAATGACTCCCGAGCAGTTGTACGTGGAAATGCTTAACCGTACCGCCGCAGAAGTAGTCAAAGCCGGAAAACACCCCATCGCCTGGGCTGATATGCTGCAGAAATACCAGTCGGTTATACCTAAAGTCATACCCGGGCTCACGGCCTGCGCCTGGCACTATTTTCCTCTTGAGTCTTCCACCTACGACAGCGTACTGGCGCCGTTTACGCGCGCAGGGCTGGCGTTGACGGTACAGTCTGCCAGCGTTAACTGGCACTGGTTGTACCCGGCCTTTGAACTATCGTTCGAGAACAACAACAAACTCGTAGCAGGCGGCAGGCGAAACGGCGCCACCGGGTATATCAATTCTGCGTGGACCGACGACCCGATGAGCCTGATCAGGTTATGCCGTCCTGATATGGTGCATGGCGCGGCGGCAGCCTGGCAGGAACAACCTGTTGATAACAAAAGCTTTTTCTCAGCGTACGCCCGTGTGGTGCATAGCGCCGGTATCGCCGAAAAGATGGATACGGTTTACCGCAGCCTGTTTCAGGCTGAATCCTGTATCAGGTCGGTGGTAGGAGAAACAGACGACGCGCTTTGGGAAAATCCTTTTCTGGGCCAGCCAAAAAGACTATCTGACAGTGCGGTGCTCCAGTTGAGAAAGGGCAGGCTCTTTGCAGAGCAGGCCATGGCCATACTGGAAGGCGCGGCGCTTTCGGGACCTGATTCAGTGACATTGTTCTCTGTACTTACGGCGGCCAGGCAACTGGATTTCCTGGCTATGAAATTCCTCTTTGCCCGGCAAATAAAAGACATATATACGAAGTACCAGGGGCGGCGTGATCTCCGTGAATTCAGAATGGTCATGGCTGAAGTAACGGCCTATTATCATTCCATGACCGTTGATGTTTGTGACGCCATTACGGAAAACAAAAAAAGATTTGAGAAAGCATGGCTGAATGAATACCATGACTTCAGGCTGGGCATTGCGCTCGCCAAATTCGATCTGGAGCTGCACTATTGGATGAAACTCCGCACCAGGCTGGAAACAGTTGCATGGTCGGTTAAGGCAGAGGAGCCGCTGCCATCTTATGAAGAGTTGTTTAAAGGCGACTAAAGCCGGTCGACGGGATTGCTGTACAAATAAGAGGAAAGTCAAAAATCAAAAGGCAAAAGGCAAAAAGAGGAACCTCGGGGGGTGTGAGGTTATTTTGTGATCTGTTCTTCAAACCAATGGAGGTATTTTTCAATTTGCGAGACCAGGTAATAAGGCAGGTTCAATAAATGGACGGTCTTGCCTTGCGGTGTGGTAATAACCGACAGTGAAGTTTTTCCTGCATATAGTCTTACCGCCATATTATGCGGCGCCATATCCATGAACAGGGACAGGGATCGAAGCGCACCGGTGGCGCCGGCTTTGACTTCGACCGGAATGAGGTTTTCCTTATAGGAAATCAGGTAGTCGACTTCGGCAGAAGATGTTCTTTTTTCTCTGACCCAAAATGCCAGTCCGTGTAATACGCCGTACTGGCGGGTTAGCAATTCCTGGCCGACAATATGTTCTATTACCGTTCCCTGGTACACATTGTTTAAATCGGTGGTTCCCAGAATTTCCTGTTGCAGCCCCACAAAATAATTCAGCATGCCGGTGTCCAGTACATGCAAACGGGGCGACTTACTTATATCCGGCAACATTGGCAGAACAGGACTTGTTTGCGGGTAAATCAGGTGAATCAGCAATGCTTTTTCGAGCACCCGCAACGCCTCGCCCATTTCCCTCGATTTGTAAGAAGAATTGCCAAAGTGCTGGAACCTGATTTGCTTACCCGCTTCGGCAAAGCTTGAACGGATTGCATGCCGGATATAATTGACATGTGAACCACCCCGGGCATATTTTTCAACATCATCGAGGTATGAAACAAGCAGCGATTCATAGGTGGGAGCAAGGGCTGCCAGGTCTTTATGCGCCGAATAATGTGCAACAATTTCAGGCATGCCACCTATCAGGCAATAGGTTCGAAACAGTTTCAGCAGCAGGTCATGGGTAAACGCCGGTACGGGCACAGTCAGCACTTGTTCAAGGGCGGCTGTTTCCCCCATTGCCCCCAGGAATTCAGGAAAAGAAACCGGCCGGATTACAAGGTATTCCACCCGGCCAACGGGGAAACTGATCTGGGGATCGAACAGGCTTTCGAGCATCGAACCAGCAGCTATTACCGGAATGTCGGGAGCCTCCTCATAAAAATATCGCAGTTGTTGGAGTGCCTCCGGAACTTCCTGGATTTCGTCAATAAAAACCAGTGTATCGGCACGATCGGCAAGTGGTTTATTTTTAAGAAAGAACAAAGCTTGCAGAAGGGTCTCTATATCCGAAAACTCTTCAAATGGCTTCCGGTCCGCCGGCAACTCCAGGTTAAGATAGATGAATCTTTTAAACTGAGCAGCAAACTGGCGCACGACCGTAGTTTTTCCAACCTGCCTGGCGCCCCTGATAATGAGTGGTTTACGAGTATTTTTTACCCGCCATTCGTTCAGTTTCTGTAATATATCCCGGCGAAACATGTAACAAAGTTAGGGCAATTTTTCGATATATTTGTAACAAAGTTAGGGTAATTTTTCGATATTTATGTAACAAAGTTAGGGTTGTTGGGGCGTATTGGAGCAAATGCGGGCGACGGCTTTGCCGATTGCAGCCAGTGTTTGGTCTATATCGCTACCGGTAAGGGCATTGTTCAGGAACCAGCTTTCGAAGGCCGAGGGCGGCAGGTAGATACCCTGGTCAAGTAGTACGTGGAAGAAGCGGTTGAATTTTGCATTGTCGGCCGCAGCGGCAGTCGCGAAATCAGTAACGGGCTGCTCGCTGAAGTGGACACT
>JAKPBL010000300.1 GCA_029778965.1 Bacteroidota bacterium | reverse complement strand
GTGCCCACCTGGCGGAATGCTTTCACCGGGTTCTCTCCGAATGGGTCTTTCCGGGGAATGTCTTTCAGGTCGTACACCACATCTTCGTAGTAAGTGGCGCCGTCTTTTCGTTGGTGGTCATAGTACCATGCCAGGCGCGGATCGCGATAGCGCTGCAACAGGTAGGCCCAGTGATTGGCCGGCCCCATCTTGCCATCCGAATCGCCATATTCAAACCATTCTTTCTTGCGAATCAGTCCGCCCCAGATGAATTCATTGAAACTGTTGCGTATCGGCGCAGACAGATCCACCCCGAATACCCGCTGCATCGAAGGAAGGCTGTAAGCCAGGTTGGTCATGCTGTAGTTATTGTAGCCGAGCCCTTCGCCCCAGGCGCCATCGACAGAATCGACCACGCGGTTCAGCATTTTATCCAGCTTGAAGACCGCGCCCACGATCTCCGTTTCAAGGTTGTCGGTATCGGGACCGTCGCCGGCAATGGCTGCGAGGTTCATCAGCGATCCGCCGAGGGTCATAGCCAGCCAGTTGGAGGTGGCGCCGGTGATATTGTCGTCGACCACGTAGGTAACATGCGCGCCGCCGATGATATTTTTGATCAGCGCATGACGGATCTGTTTCCGTTCGTTCTCGGGTATCAGCGCATATACGAGATCGTACGCTTCGGCCACGCGGTGCGCCCAGCTACCGGTACGGTGCTCGCTGAAACGCCCTCTTTTTGTTTGCCAGGGGTGCGTCCAGTTGGGCCACGACGAGAGCCGTACCAGCACGGCGCGCACATATTCGCCCGCTTCCTTATCGCCCGCGAACGCATATGCCCTTGCATTCTGGCGCAAAGCCTCACCCGTATGGTATATCCGGTTGCCCCACGACGACCAGGTGGGCAACCAGTCTTCGTCAGGAAACTGGTCGAGGTCGAATACCAGGCTGTTCACGGGTATCTTGCTGCGTTCGGTGCGCGCCTGCTGAACGATTTCATTCAGCAGGGAACGGTATTCGCTTGTCTGGAATTTCTCGATCATCCTGGTACGGCCTTTCTCATCAAAAAGCAACCGCGGATGACCGCCATATTGTTCAGGCGCCACCCGGAAAACCAGGTCGGTAGTGCCTCTCACCTGGTTACCTGTACGCGCGTAGGTGCGTGCACGGTAAATGCCCACCGGCAATTGCAACGAAGCAATGCCCGCCGTCCAACTGTCACCGGCCCGTTTCCAGTTTAACCGCTGCAGCACGGCTTCGCCGGCATACTCGCTGATCTCGGTCTGCACCTGGCTGGCGTCGCCGGGCCAGGTGGCTTTCCATTGCAGCGCCGCGCCGGGATGATAAGGCGATGCCGCTATGAAAGCGGGAAATTCGGGCAGCTTCGTCACCGACGGCTGTTCGAACCGGAAGCGGGCGGGCTGCATGGCATCGAGGCTGATATCATCGAGCGAAAAATAAATCGGCATGGCCGGATCGGCCTGCGGAACCTTCGCGAGAAAAGCCAGCGCATGAACGGGCACCTGCTCCCTGCTTTGCAGTGGGGGATGCTGCGCAAGGAACTGCGCAAAGGTCAGCTCCACCCATTTCCACTGGTTGGTTTCCGGATGGGCAATTACCAGGTCGAGCTTACCGAGACTGTCGGCTGCCCATCGCACGGTAAGGCTTTCCACCGCCTTGTTTGTTTTCAGGTAGTAACGAAAACGCAGCTTCGACTGCGGCGTAAGCACTGCTTCCAGCAGCTTTTGTGCGCCTGCATAATTATCGACCGCCGTATACGGCGTCACTTTCTGCACCATCGAGATATTCCGGTCGCCGGGTACCACTTCGTTAACACGAAAGTTCTGGTCATACGCTATGTCCTGCCAGTGCGGGTACGATGCCCAGGCGCCCAGCAGCCTTCGTTCAAAATTTTCACTATAGTGCAGCGGCTCCAGCTCCTGGGCGCTCATAACGGCCGGCACCAGCAAAAGAAGACCGGTAATTTTTCCAAACAGTTTCATATCTTATTTTTTACAATCGTTGAAAGGATAGCTCGCGCAGCAGGCAGGCGGCGGGCAGGCCCGGCAGCCCCCTGATCCGGAAGGCAAACCGGCCACCGGGATAAGTTTTCTTCTCGGGACTGTCAACCAGTATTTTTCCATCTACCTTCAGCCATACGCGGTTCGACTGCACGCCGACTTCCACCATTATCTTTTTTCCCGGTAACAGGTCGTCCGGCAGCGGCGCTTTCACCATACCCAGACCAGGCTGTTTGCCGATGTAGGGGGTGGCGCCATGCGGCGCATTTCTGAAAGCGACGAAGTAGCTTCTTTTTTCCGTATTCCAGATGCCCATGCTGCCATCATAATTGCCGGGAATGGTAAGCGTATGTGCATTACCGGTATCCGAAGCCTGCAATACCGTCACCATTACGGTAGACGAGGTAAGGGCAACCATGCTGAAGCGAAGCACAAATGCATCCGGAAAATTGGCGGGGCTTACCAGCATCAGTCCCTTGCTGCTTTCGCCTTCTTTCATCAGCACGCCGTCCTGGAATTCGATACAGGTTCCTTCGCCCCATTTGTTCCATTGAACCAGGTCGCGGGCAGGTATGTCCTGCTGCGCCCAAAGAGCAGGCAACAGTCCCTGCAGCAGTAACAGCAGCAGGAAACCTGTTTTGCTATTTTGTTTCATAGTACACCGTCGTTTTTCCGGCGGCTGCCGGAATCGTCAGCCAACCGTCTTTCACACTTGTTTTAGCAGGCGCACCATTTACGCGAAGGGCCGACAGCCTGCCGTTTATTTTTACCCGCACCGCGGCGGGCACGGCCGTTTCTATCTCAAGCTGGCGGCTGCCCGCGGTGGCGGTAGCAGCAAGCGACAGGTCTTTGTCGGCAACCAGGTGCCAGTTGTCGGTTTGCAATTGCTTCCCTTCAAAAAAGCAGGTGAACGCACCCGCTGTTTTGCTCAGCAGCAAAAAGCGGGCGTCGGTTTGTATGCCGTTCAATGGCAGTTGACGGTCATCGCCTGTTCTGCAATAAGCAATGTCTTCTTCATTTCCCCGCGTGAACCTTGCGCCGATCCACCCCGCACCCGACAACGACTCGGTGGCGGGCAGCGGCGAAAGAGGAGCGCCTGTTACCGGTTCGGGAACAATCACCGCCAGCAAATCGGTGGCGGGCAAGGCGTTGACCGTACTTACTGTAAGGAAGCTTTCAGAGAAAGTCTTCGAGTTATAATTGAGGTAGCTGTTTGTATTGCCGTTGCGATCGCGAATGGACGCCGATAACCCCGATGGATAAACGATGTCCATGGTCAGGCGCGCCTTGGGCTGCTCCAGCAAAAAGCGGTTGTTCTCGTAAGAGCAGGTTCTTTGCTGACCCATCTGCGGTACATGGAAGAGCCAGTCGTATACATGCATTTCGCCTTTACGCGCCGTTACCTGGTCCCATAAAAAGATCGGCCCGTTTTTGCGATACACGAGCTTGCGTTCATAGCCATCGAGCTTTCCTTTGTACACGGTAGCCAGCGAAGCCGTCACGGCATCTACCGACCCGCCGTTGAAAAGCGCACTCATCGTGGGCCATTCCGACAGCGAACGGATGCCGTTGTCGAAATGCGCGGCGATCTGGCTGCCGGGGTCATGATCTACCAGCAGCACATTGTGGGCGATGGACTGCGTATTGTAACTGAGGTATTCCGTATTCATATAATAGCCGCCCGTACCGATGCCCGGATCGGTCAGCAGCTCTTCACCATTGGTCATTACCTGGAAGCTGCCCTGGTCGAAGTGATAGTGGTTGGAATGCGGACCTGTTCGGGTACTTATCACCGTTGAATGATCGTCCCATCCCGACCGCATCACCATGCCCTGCGCTTCAAACGGCCGCGACGGCGGCAGGCTGCTGCGGTCTTCGGCTGCAGGTCGTTGCGGTACCAGAGATAGCCCAGAAAGCCGCCATTGCCCGCCTCCCAGAACGGTTTTACGAAATGGTAAAGATACGGGTTGCCGGTGCGGTGCACGAACCATTGCCCGTGCTCCTGGGTGAAGCCGCTATAGTTTCTCCCACCGTCGCCATAAGCAGGGATCAGTCCCGACGCATCAGTGGCCTGCAAAGGGAATTTGTAAAAATTTTCTACGTTGGTAGTGGTGGAAAGATCGATGCCGAATACCTGCTCAAGGCCGGCGATCAGCTCGGCTATATCGCGGGTAGCCATATCCATATAACCGCTTTTCGGCTCACCGTAGCTGCCATCGGCATAGTAGGTATTGCCGATGAAAGCACGGGCCTTGGTGATCACGCCCGCCAGGTAGGTGGGCAGTTCCCGCATAGAGGGGTCGTCGCCGTACATGGCGGTGGCGGCAAGTCCAAAGCCGGTCACCAGCACCGAGATGTGGTTGGTCAGGTTGGAAGGCATGCGATTCATCTCGACCATATCACGGTGAAAAAGCTTCAGCCCCTTGTTCATCATGGCCTCACGCACCAGTTGCCGCTCGGGCTCGCTGAGCAGATCGTACAGCATATCGTATCCATACGCCACCGCTTTGATGGCATAGCCTACGGGATAGTAGGTCCACAAGCGGCGGTTGAGCATCCAGTCGCAATTCCATTTTTTAAACCGGCAGAATTTAAGCAGGGCTTCTTTTCCCAACTGGCCTGCTTTTGCATCGCCGCCCAGCGAATACCTGAACGCGCATGTTTCAATGATTTTTTCCAGGGTGGCCATGGGCTTGTGCCATTCGCCATACGCATCGAAGCCAACGGTATTTTGCGCATAAGGGCCGCCAACCAGGTTTTCACCGGTCCTGTCTTTACCTTCTTCAATGCTATTGAGAGGAATGGCCAGGTAGCTGCTATCGCGCATGGCTTTTTCGAGGATGGCCTTCGCTCCCGCCGGCTCTCCGGCTGCCCGCCGGGCCGCCAGCGATCCGGGTGAAAAGAAAAGACGCGGATGCCCCTGTACCGGTTTATCAGCCACAATCAGCTCCAGGTTGGTTCTTATGGTATCGCCGTTTTTACCGGGCGCCACAAGGTCGAGCCGGCTGATGCCGGGCGGTAAACGCCTTGCTTTGGCAAATACCGACGGGTTGCTCCAAACCCCCGACTGCTCTTTGAACACCACCTGGTCGGCGGCCACGCTGCCGTCGGGCGCATACAGCCTGCCAGTCACAGAACGAAGCGCAATACCATCTTCGGCTGCAACGCTAAGGGCCAGGGGCGCTCCCGCCGCCACCGGCTCGGGTATAATGGTCTTGTTGAATTCCGCGAAATAGACGCTGGACGGCGCCTGCGCCACCAGCCGCCGGGGGCGGGCGCCGGTGATCCGCACATCGTCCATCAAAATCGTATAGGTATAGAGGTAGTACGTCGTATCGTAATAGGCCTGTACGGTGATGGCCTCCAGTTCACTGTTGAGCGGAAGTGAAGCCGTTCCGTTCTTAAACGCCGACAGCGGGGTTTGCACCTTTATCCATTCATTGGCCTGGGGCCGCGGCAGCCGGTAAAAATAACGCTTCCCGTCGCGGGTGCCCAACGATATCTCCAGTTCTTTGGCCGCACGGTCCGATTGCAGGTAGATGCCGAGGTCGAGGCCGGCGCCTGCGGAAGCGATCATGTTCAGCCGGCGGGTAAAACCCTGGTATAATTCGTGGGTGTCGTAGGCCTTTACAGGATGCGCCAGGGCAAAGCGGCTGTTGTGGAGCGTAGGCGTTTGCCGGGCGAAATATAGGGCGTCGAAACCGATATCCTGTGCATAGGGATATTGCTCCCAGGCAAACAACTCACCGGTTTCGAAGTCATGAAAAAGCGTATCGGCCTTCCAGCTACCCGGCAACTGCGCGGCAGCAGGAAAACTGCTCAAACAGCCCGCCAGCAGGAATAGAATTAATTTGCGCATATATATAGACGTTAGTATCAGAAAGCTTTCCAGGTCTTCACTTTATGTCCGTAGAAGGCATAGTACACGAGAAAAATATAACAGGGAAAAAGCACGCCATAGGCATTCCGGTGGCTGCTGAGATCGGCAAAATAACCGTACACCAGCGGTATAAGAGCATTGCCGGCCAGGCCCATCACCATGACCGAACCGCCCAGCTTGGTGAAACGGCCGAGCCCGTCGAGCGCCAGCGGCCAGATGCCGGGCCATACCAGCGAATTGGCCAGCCCCAGCATCGCCACGAACCAGATCGAGATATCAGACACATGTCCCAGGAAATGCACTTCGCCCTGCGCAAACACAATGCACACGGTAAGCGCCAGCCCCAGCAGGGTGCATATCTTCAGTGCCGTCACCTGGGTGATATAACGCGGAATGCAGATAATACCGAGCACATATCCCACGATGGTGGCGAACAGCGTGTACGACGGAAATACTTTTGCTTCCAGCAACTGGATATTCATGGAGCCGGCATAACCGATGATCGTATCGATCGATATCACCTGCGTACCCACGTGCAAAAAAATAGCAATGGCGCCCAATATGAGGTGAGGAAACTGGATCAGCTTTGTTTTATTCGAGTTGGCC
The DNA here is from genome assembly GCA_029778965.1 of Bacteroidota bacterium. Taxonomy (GTDB): domain Bacteria; phylum Bacteroidota; class Bacteroidia; order Chitinophagales; family Chitinophagaceae; genus Flavihumibacter. The sequence continues at coordinate 5,693 of JAKPBL010000300.1, read as the reverse complement.
TGCGCCACCTGCTCCGATTCCTGCTCGGTGTCAATTTCCGGCAGCGGTGAATACCTGATCATCAGGCCAAGCGCCAGCAATACCACACCTACACATGTATAAGGTACGATCACCCGTTTGATCAGTTCGTCGAGCGCGGCTTCGCGCTGCGCTACTTCCATCAGCGGCAGCTCCCTGAACAACTGCCCGTCGGTAGGCCGCAATATCACGGCGGCAAACAGCAGCGGCGCCAGTATGCCCGCCGTTTTATTACAGATGCCCATGATGCTCATCCGCTGCGCCGCGCGTTCTTTGGCGCCAACCACCGTTATATACGGATTGGCGGCGGTTTGCAGAAGTGCAAGCCCCGCACCGATGGAGAACAGTCCTATCAGGAATATTTCATATTGCCGGGCCATAGCCGCCGGCACGAACAGAAAGGCGCCTGCCGCCATTACCCAGAAGCCGGTCATCATTCCTTTTTTGAAACCAACCCGCTTCAGCAGATAAGAGGCAGGAATGGAGAAGATGAGATAGGAAATATAAAAGGCGAAGGTAACCAGGTACGACTGGAAATTCGACAGCTCGCAGGCGATCTTGAAATAAGGTATCAGGATAGCGTTTACCCACGAAACAAATCCGAAGATAAAAAACATCAGGCCGATGATGGCGATAGATATGTTCGTATCGCGCTTGCTGAGATGGCCCATCTCCACTTTATTGATGGCTTGCATGGTCTTTTTTCGTTAATGTCAAAGTGCCGAACTTAAAAGGCTGCCGGAAAGGCCAGGCATCTACCCAATCGTAAAACACACCGTCTGATTGTCCGCCGAAATTGGCGCCGATCACCAGGCCGGGCATGGGCACTCGCCCGATCTCCAGCCAGGGTATCGCCACTTCGACCACATAACCGGTATCGATATCGCCGGGCACATTCACCGTGCCGTATACGCGGGCGGCGATGGCAGCAAGCCCGTTCCAGCGGGCGTCTGAACGGCAACTGTCATTGCCGCGATCGTCTTTGGTTTGCCCGAGCAGGTTGATGTGGTAAATAATATCGTCGCTGTTCCAGCAGGTGCCGTGGTCGTCGTTGGCATCGAGCAAAAATTCGACGATATCGTCTTTCGCGAGTTGCGGATGATCGCGAACGGTTTGTATGGCCTGCAGGTTGCTGTCGCGCGCATCGAACAGGAAATACAGGTACGACGAATCCCATTGCGACCGAATGATGATCTGGTTGGGAATGCGCAATGAATCGTCGTACACCACGATACTGTCGGCTGCGCTCCACTCCCCTGCTGCCGCCAGTCCGTCGACCGTTACCGGCTGACCGGTGTATACGCTGGTCATGGCCAGGCGGACAGGTTGCTCGTTCTTTTTCTCGCGCAACTGTCCGCAAGAAAGCAGGGAAAGACAAAGCAGGCCTCCCACACAGCAGCGGCTTATGGCAATAAGTATATTCATGGCAGTTTGGAAGCGCTGTTATCATCGATGAACAGGATCGCGTGGTCGTGCTCGCGCAATTTGGTCGATGGATAATTTTCCTGTACCGCTTCGGTCAGGGTATGGAAAATGGCCTGCGCTTTCGCGGCACCGGGAACGATCGCATACGCATAGGTAGACCTGATCAGCGGTGGAATAGTGATGGTAATGGCATGGGTGGGCACTTCTTCCAGCGTCGGAAAGCAACCGTCGTTTACCTGCTGGTACCGGCAGGCTGCATCGAGGTCTACCACTTTTACAATTTGAGGATCGTTGAAGAAAGCCACGTGGGGATCATTAAACGCCAGGTGAGTGTTTTCTCCGATGCCCAGCAGCACAATATCGGTGGGAAGCGTCGTGAGCAACTGCGCATACCGTTCGCATTCAGCCTGTGGATCGGGGTGGTTGCCATTGATGTAATGCACCGAACGAAAGGAATGGTAAGAGAAGAGCCGGTCTTTCAGAAAGTTACCGAAACCCTGCGGCGCATCGGGATGCAGCCCTACATATTCATCCATGTGGAAGGCATTGATGCGGTCGAAGGGTACGGGCAACTGCCGCAGGTGCTCCAGGAATTCGTTCTGCGAGGGCGCGGAGGCAAAGATGACATTGATGTATTCTTTTTCCCGCAGCAGCTCATTCATCTTCGCCGCCACGGCGTCGGCAGCGGCTTTTCCCATCTCCTGCCGGCTGGGGTATTGCTGCACGGTCAGCTTGTCTTTCTTAAACGTTTTCATATGCCTTTTTTTAGGGTGCCTGGTAAATGATATTTCCTTTTACGATCGTGCTGTGCACGTTGATATTATCGTCGAACAATACAATGTCGGCGTCTTTCCCGGGCACCAGGCTGCCGGTTTGCCCCTGTACACCCATGATGGTGGCGGGCGTAAGCGTCGCCATCTGTATTACGTCGGGCAGGGGGATGCCGGCCATGTGGTGCATGGTGCGTACCAACCGGTCGCAGGTAGCCACGCTGCCGGCAAACGAGCTGCGGTCGGCCAGTTTGGCCACGCCGTCTTCCACGATCACCTTGAGCCCGTCGCTAAGGCTTCCCAGCACGCTCTCACCTTCGGGCATACCCGCTGCGCGCATGGCATCGGTGATAAGGGCTGTTTTAGCCGGTCCTTTGATCTTGTACACCAGTTGCAGCAGTGGCGGCGGCAGGTGAATGCCGTCGGTGATGATCTCCACATCCATCGCATCGATCAAAAATGCAGCTTCTACGGCGCCCGCATACCTGAATACATTGCGCCGGGTTACACCCAGCATGGCCGAATACAGGTGTGTGGCCAGCGTGTAGCCATGCTCAAACCCCAGCAAGGCTTCTTCATAAATGGCATCGGTGTGCGCCAGCGAAGGCAGCACGCCATGCGCCTTGAGCACCTGTGCAAACTCGAGCGCACCCGGCAATTCTGGTGCGGCGCTCCAGCGCACGATGTCTTTTGAATAGGCAAGTATCTCCCTGTATTCAGCCGGGTCGGGATTGCGGATATAACGCGGGTCTTGCGCACCACGCTGGTTCATCGCAAAATAGGGTCCTTCGAGGTGAATGCCCAGGAAGCGGGCACCGGCAGCGGGCCGGTTCTTGACCGCGGCATATATGTCGAGCGTTTGCAGCAATTGCTGCTTGCCGGCGGTGAGCGTAGTGGGCACCATGGCCGTCGTTCCATAACGGGCATGGGTAGCCGCAATCTGCAGGAAAGCGTCTTCAGTGCCGTCCATAAAATCATGACCGCCGCCGCCATGCACATGCAGGTCGATAAAGCCGGGCGAAATATACCGACCGCCGGCATCTATCACCTGTGCGCCTTCTACATCTATATCATTTTCTGCTACCGCTGCTATCTTTCCGCCGTCGATCAGCAGGCTGCCCCGTTCGATGACGCGGAAGGGTGTTATTACCCGGCCGTTCTTTATTACCGTTTTCTTTTCCATGCTCTACTATAATGACGCTTTATAAAGGAAAAATCCCATCGTGTTGAATAATTATTGCCCGTCGAGCGCGCCGATCAGCTTTGCCGACGCTTTTAACAGCACTTCTTCGCAATCGGGTGAAAAAGGGCTTCCGTTAGCAGCATATCCCTGTTCCAGGAATTCAGCTTTGGTGGGAATATAGCCCATATGCCCGCCGGCAACGCCGATCACGAAAGTATTCGGATGCGGCGATGCCTTCTTGACGCCCAGCCCTATTTCAGTGAACACCTCGTTGGGAAAGGTGACAAAATAGTTGTCGCCGATACGCAGTCCCTGCATCGCCATCATCACAGGTTCGGGATGCGGGTTCGCTTCCACCGCCTGCGATACGTTCACGGCCTGGTCGGCCAGCCAGCAATCCACTTTGTAAAAATCGAACTGGCGCCGGCCTACTGTTATACCCACCTGCTTTTCAGCTTCCGCCAGTTTTTTATACGCAGCGGCTTTCCAGCGAAGCGCTTCGGCGTATGTGTACGGATAAGTTGTTCTGCGGGGAAAAGGGAATTTTTCGTACACCGCTTTCACGGCAAGATCGCCGCTGGTGCTGATGCTGTCGAGCAATGTGCTGACCGCGTCGCCCAGTATGCGGCCTTTCTTTTCCGCGAAGCGGAACGAACGGATGCCGTTCATATCGGCGCCCACGGCCGACAGCTCGGCCATATAACCCACTTTGGCATCGCCCTGCGCCGACTGTATATAACCCACCACTACGTCGCCACCGGTTTTCTCTTTAATGGCCCTGATGGTGTAATAGGGCCAGTCTTCGGTGAATTCGAGGTTGTGCAAATCGAGCGCCGAAGGATGACAACCATAATTGACGAACACGCCTTTCAGCTTGCCGGCCGCATCTTCCACTTTTATAACCGCTGCCATGCTGTCGGGCGCCCAGCCGCCGTGCGCCATGCGCCGGTCATTCATGGCCAGTCCGAAGATTTCAGTTTTCCCGGTACCAATGCGGCCCGGCTCTCTTTTGCGCCAGGCGCCGACCCCACAGTCAACATTCTGACTGATAAAGAAAGCGAGATAGGCGCTGTCGCGGTTGCGGTGATCGCCGGTGGGCGCGCCTGCATCGGCCCTTGCACGCAGAAAACGCTGCGCTATACTGTCGGGTGTTCCGATCACCGGCCCCGAATGCGTGTGCGTAGACGATACCAGGATGTGCTCGAAAGGAATACCTGTCTGCTCCTGGATACCCCGGCGAATCAAATCCATTACCGATTCATCCATATTGAGCACGGCTACAGTGAGCAGCAGCGCCGCATTGCTGTCTTTATCCTGCACAAACAGCGCCCGCGTGTGCAGGTCGTCGTGTGTGCCGGTCGACAGCTTTCCTTTCCGATCGTATCCCCACATGGCATAACCCGCCGGGTCGGGCGGCGTAATAACTGTTTCAGCAACACCCACCAGTGTAGTGCTGCTTTTCCGGGAAGGCGACTGGCAACCGGCAGTAACCAGCACCAGGCAAATGGCAGCGAATACAGGTATTTTTGTCATAACCGTTTTTTATGAGAGTATCTTTTTTATTTCCAGCAGCAGCGGCGCTTCCAGCTCCAGCAAAGCGCCGTCGGCGTTGCTGTGCAGTTGGGAAACGGAAGAGCTCGCAATGATCAGCGGGCCCATAGCGGGCAATTGTTTCATATAAGCGATCACCAACTGGTTGAGCGGAATATGCCGCGCCGCGGCGCAGGCCGATAAGGCTTCCAGCCGTTTTGCGACCAGCGGATCCTGCAACGGGTCCAGCGCCTGCTCATCGAAAAGCCGGTCGCCCGGACGGGCAGCAACGGCCGGCTGGTATTTGCCGCTCAGTAACCCGCGGGCAAGCGGGCTCCAGGGAATAAAAGCCATTCCATGATCGGTACAATATTGCATGGCGCCACGTTGCGCTTCGCTTTCCCCGAAAAGCAGGTCGTACTGGTTCTGCACGGCAATGATCCGGGTTCTTATTTCACCGGGGCGATTGGCAGCCGCAAACAGGTCGAGCTGCGCCGGTGAAAAATTGGATACCGCAAAATAACCGATCAGCCTTTGCCGCACCAGGTCTTCAATAGCAGCGAGACTTTCTTCGGCTGGTGTTTTCGGATCGAAAAAATGAAAATACAGCAGCTCGATGAAGCTGGTTTGCAATCGCTCCAGGCAAGCATATACCGATTCAAGTATGTTCTTGCGGCCCAGGCCGGCGTGGTTGGGTGTGCCGCCATCCATGGCGCCGCCGATCTTGGTGCACAAAATGATGTCGCGGCGCAACGAAGAATGTTGCC
>JAKPBL010000293.1 GCA_029778965.1 Bacteroidota bacterium | reverse complement strand
AGCTCATGCATGCGCGCAGATATGTCGAGCGGGTCTTTGCCTTTCCAAAGTTGTGCAAAATCTGCCGCCATCGCCCAGCAGGTCGATTGCGTTTCGCCTACGATCATGGGAAAGGCCGAGCATTCGCCCACGCCATAAAAACCGGCATTCGTGTGGATACGAATGAACGTGTTCTGGGCATAATCCATCGTACCCGTGGCGATGGTAAAGGGTTCCATCGGGATGCTGAGGCGATAAATATCGATATCGGTTATTTTCATACTAAGGCTAAACTACGAATCTTATTATTTTTGTAGCCATAACACGCACACATGGATCCAGTACAGGGTATTTCATTCGATAACACCGAAAACGCATTCGCTTATAAATCAGACAAGAGCTTACGCAAAGCCAATTTCCTGTTCAGCAGTATGGGGATCGGCCCGCTGGTGAAGCTGGGTACCCGGCTTACGCCCTGGGCCATTCGCGCGGGACTGCCGGTAAGGGGGATTATCCGCGATACCATTTTTGAGCAGTTCGTGGGCGGGGAGACCCTTCCCGAAACGGCATCGGTGGCGCGCAAACTGGGAGAATACAACGTGAAGGTGATTCTTGACTACGGTGTCGAAGGCGGTGATTATGGTGAAGAGGGATTGGACCATGCCTGCGATGAATTTATCCGCGTGATCGACTATGCCGCCACGCAGCCGAATATCCCGTTCATGAGTATCAAGATGACCGGCATCGCGCGTTTTGGTTTACTGGAAAAACTCGATGCGGCGGCTACGGCAAAAAGCGGCTTTGAAGGACGGGTGCATACCGAAGTGCTCTCTGCCGCTGAACAGGCAGAGTGGGAACGGGTAGTGGCACGGCTGAAGCGGATCTGCAGTGAGGCGGCGGCGAAAAATATAGGGGTACTGGTAGATGCCGAAGAAACCTGGATACAAGACCCCGTAGATGCACTGACCATGCAGATGATGGAGCTGTACAACAAAGAGACTGCCATCGTTTTCAATACGGTGCAGTTGTACCGGCACGACCGGCTGCAATTTTTGAAAGACAGTTACCAGGAAGCCGAGCGCAAAGGCTTTATTCTCGGGGTCAAGCTGGTGCGCGGCGCCTATATGGAAAAAGAACGCCGGCGTGCGGAAGAGATGAAATACCCGAGCCCCATCCAACCCAATAAAGAAGCGACTGATCGCGATTATAACCAGGGCGTTGCTTTTGCGATTGATCATATCGAGCGCATTTCGCTGATAGTGGCGTCGCACAACGAATACAGCAACCTGCAGGCAACGCGGCTGTTGCAGGAAAGGAACCTGTCGTTGTCGCATCCCCATATTCATTTCTCGCAGTTGTACGGTATGAGCGATAATATCACGTTCAACCTCGCCAAAGCCGGTTGCGCCGTGAGCAAGTACCTGCCCTTCGGACCTATCGGCGACGTGATCCCTTACCTGATGCGCCGCGCGCAGGAGAACAGTTCGGTAAGCGGGCAGACAGGCCGCGAGCTGGGGCTGATCAGGAAGGAACTGAAAAGGAGGAAGGGCTAGAGAAATAGACCTGGGGCACCCGGCAAGACCCCTCGCGGTTGCAGCATTGAGTTCAAATAAACCAGCCCGTCTTTAAGGCGCTCATAAAAGGTCCACGCTGTAAGCATGCTCGGAATAATTAAAATACCTGGGTGGCGAGCACCTGGCCGTTGGCCAGTTGCGCCGAATCGTTCTTTATCGCATAGTGCGCCGAAAAGCAGGATTCACTTCTAGACCCGCCTATGCCGTTCTTTAATTGTCTCCCTTTGCGTTCATGGCTCCTTTGCGTTCTTTGCGTGAAAAAAAAGCACACCCCACCACAACCCGAATCCTCACGCATCACAATCCCCAAACCCCTCAAAACAATCCTGCAATCTCCTCCAAAAACTTTTTATCCACTGCATCAAACTGATCCAACTCGTCGCTGTCAACATCCAATACACCCACTATCTCATCGCCTCGCAGTACCGGCACCACGATCTCTGACCTCGACAGGCTGCTGCAGGCGATATGCCCCGGGAATTTCTCCACATCGGGCACTACCAGGGTCTCGCCCGATGCCCAGGCCGATCCGCAAACCCCGCGACCTTTTTTGATGCGCGTGCAGGCTACCGGCCCCTGGAAAGGACCCAGCACCAGCTCACCATCCGCTACCCGGTAAAAACCTACCCAAAACCAGCCGAACTGTTCTTTCAGGGCCGCCACTACGTTGGCCATATTGGCAATTTCGTCGGTTTCGCCGCTTAGTAATGCCCGGATTTGTGGAATCAATGTGGAATACTGCTCCTCTTTGGAGCCGGTCGCAATGTGCAAGTCTTCTGCCATCCTCCAAAGATACCTATCTTGCACACATGCAACAGTACCTGCAGTTATTGCAACATATCCTCGATACCGGCGTCGAAAAATCGGATCGTACCGGCACCGGCACGATCAGTTGTTTTGGCTACCAGATGCGCTTCGACCTGCAAAAAGGCTTTCCGCTGGTCACTACCAAAAAGCTGCACCTGAAAAGCATTGTTCACGAATTATTGTGGTTCCTGCAGGGCGACACCAATATCGGCTATTTAAAAGAGCATGGTGTCCGGATATGGGACGAATGGGCCGATGCCAATGGCGACCTCGGACCGGTGTACGGAAAGCAGTGGCGTAGCTGGCAGGGGGCTGACGGCAAAACGATCGACCAGATCAGTGATGTGCTCAAACAGCTCAATACAAATCCCGACAGCCGCCGTATGATCGTCAGTGCCTGGAATGTGGCCGACCTGCCAGATATGGCGCTGATGCCCTGTCATGCGCTGTTCCAGTTCTACGTGGCCGACGGCAGGCTTAGCTGCCAGCTTTACCAGCGTTCGGCCGATGTGTTTCTCGGCGTTCCTTTCAACATCGCGTCTTATGCGCTGCTCACGCTGATGATGGCGCAGGTAACGGGCTTGCAACCCGGCGAATTCATCCACAGCTTTGGCGATGTGCATATCTACAGCAACCACCTCGAACAGGTGAAGTTGCAGCTTACCCGCACGCCTTTTGCCCTGCCGCAGATAAGGCTGAATCCCGGTGTGAAAGACCTGTTCTCTTTCCGTTTCGAAGATATTGAGCTGCTGAATTACCAATCACATCCATCGATCAAGGCGCCGGTGGCTGTTTGACGAAAAAAAGCGTTATGCGTTTGAATATGGTCGTGGCGGCAGCAGAGAACAACGTGATCGGGAAAGACAACCGGTTGCTTTGGCGCCTGCCGAACGATATGAAGTTTTTCAAGAATGTTACCTGGGGATTACCGGTTATCATGGGCCGGAAAACTTTCGAGAGCCTGGGCAAGGCCCTGAAAGGAAGAACGAATATCGTCATTACCCGCCAGCCCGGCTTCCAGGCGCACGATATAACCGTAGCCGGCACTATTGACGAAGCCATCACCGCGGCAGGAACAACACATGCCAAAGAAGCATTCATTATCGGTGGCGCCGAGATATACAAACAAACCCTGGCGATGACCGATCGCATTTATATGACCCGTGTACACGGCAGCTTTGAAGGCGATAGCTTTTTTCCGGCGATGGATCCCGCCCAATGGAAACTCCATTCGCGGCTCGACTTCCCCGCCGACGATAAACATGCGTACGGCTACAGCTTTGAAGTATGGGACCGAACCGCCCCGAAATCCTGAACCATGCCGGCGCCCTATTCACCCTGGCAACTGGCTGGTAAATGGCTGCACTATTACCTTACCGCAGCCAACGGCCGGGGACACGGCGTTCATTCGCCTTTTGTGTACCGTTTTATACGGGAGCTCCTGATGGACAAATCCACAGATCCCGCTTTTGAAAAAATTGAATCGCTGCGCCGGCAGATGAAAAACGACCAAACCCTGCTCACCGTGCAGGATTTTGGCGCCGGCAGCGCGCACCATAACAGGCAGCAGCGCACCATCGCTTCGCTGGCAAAACAGGCGGCCAAATCGCCGCGGCTTGCACAGTTGCTTTTTCGTTCGGTGCGTTATTTTCAGCCGGATAATATTATAGAGCTGGGTACTTCACTGGGTATTTCGGGCGCTTATCTCGCTGCCGCCAACCCCTCCACGCCGGTGTACACGCTCGAAGGAGCGCCGGCTGTGGCGCAGCAGGCCGCTGCCAATTTCCGGCAACTCGGACTGGCAAATATTTCGGTTATACCCGGCCGTTTCGACGACAGCCTGCCCGGTGTGCTGGCAAAAACCGGGGCGCCGGGGCTGGTGTACATCGACGGTAACCACCAGTATGCGCCGACCATGGACTATTTTCGTTTTTTCCGCGATCGCCGGCAGAACGACACCGTGCTGATCTTCGACGATATTCACTGGAGCGCCGATATGGAAAAAGCCTGGGCCGCCATCCGAAACGACGATGCTGTTACGTGCAGCATAGATCTTTTTTTCCTGGGATATGTTTTTTTTCGCGGGGAAAATAAAACACCGGTGCATTTCACCGTCCGCTATTGAGTACGCGAAATAATCACTACATTGGGATAAGCAATACCGGTAGTATGATCATCGCTGTATTGAAAGAACCAATACCCGAAACAAGGGTGTCTCTGTTACCCGAGTCGATTCCCGCACTTATCAAAGCCGGCCATGAAATATGGGTTGAAAAGAATGCCGGCGCCCTGGCTTTTGCACCCGATGAGGCTTATGCCGCCGCCGGCGCCACACTGGTAGAGCGAAACGCCGTGGCCGATGCGCACATCGCGCTGTCGATACACCCTGCATTTGATACCACCCGCGCCGGACAGGTATGGATTGGCCAGTACCAGCCCCTGTATAACCTGGCGAAAGTAGACCAATGGGCACGGCAGGGGCTCACTATTTTCAGCCTGGATATGCTGCCGCGCACCACCCGCGCGCAGTCGATGGACATACTCAGCTCGCAGGCAAATATTGCGGGCTACAAAGCCGTGTTGCTGGCAGCGTCTATGTATTGCCGTTATATGCCGCTGTTTATGACCGCCGCGGGCAGTGTGGCGCCCGCAAAGCTGCTGGTATTGGGCGCCGGCGTGGCAGGTCTGCAGGCCGTTGCCACTGCACGCCGGCTGGGTGCCGTAGTAGAAGTGTTCGACACGCGCCCCGCCGTGAAAGAAGAAGTAATGAGCCTCGGCGCCAGGTTTGTGGAAGTGGAAGGCGCCGCCGATGCCAGCAAGGCCGGCGGCTATGCCGTAGAACAAAGCGAAGAATTTAAACAGCGGCAAAGCGAAGCCATCGCCGCCGCCGTTAAAAAATCGGATATCGTCATTACCACGGCGCAGCTATTCGGCAAACAGGCGCCCCTGCTGATCAGCACCGCCATGATCGAATCGATGCGGCCGGGATCGGTCGTCATCGACCTCGCCGCCGCTACCGGCGGTAATACCTCGCTGACGAAAAACAATGAAACCGTCAGCCATCGCGGTGTTACCATTGTAGGCGACTCCGCCCTCGCGGCCAGCATGCCTTCAGACGCGAGTAAATTGTACGGTAAAAACCTGCTGAATTTCCTGGCGCTCATTGTATCCAAAGAAGGGGCGCTGCACTTGAACTGGGACGATGACCTGGTGAAAGGCGCCTGCATTACGCATGACCATCAACTAGTTCACGAACGTGTAAAACCCGTCACAGCATGAGCAACCTGTTAGAAATCATTGCTGCACACCAGGATTATATCTATATCGTAGTGCTGATGATCTTTTTGGGAATAGAAGTGATCGGACGCGTACCGAGTGTATTGCACACGCCGCTGATGAGCGGCGCCAATGCCATTCATGGCGTAGTGATCATCGGCGCCATTATCGTGATGGGAAAGGCCGAACCCGACAACTATGTGGCCCTGGTGCTGGGCTTTCTCGCCGTAATACTGGGTACCCTGAACGTGGTCGGCGGATTCGTGGTAACCGACCGCATGCTCGAAATGTTTAAAAACAAGAAAGCGAAATAGCTATGCCGATCCTTACGCTGATATACCTGCTGGCTTCGGTGAGTTTTATCGCCGGGCTAAAAATGCTTTCGCACCCTGCCACGGCACGCCGGGGCAACCTGATCGCGGCCGCGGGCATGTTCCTCGCTATCGTGGGTACCATCTTCGGTTATCACGATGAGGCAGGCAGGTCGCTCGGAAACTACGGCTGGATATTCGGCGGCATACTGATCGGTGCAGTGATCGGCGCTGTTTCTGCGAAGAAAGTGAAGATGACGTCGATGCCTGAAATGGTGAGCCTGTTCAACGGCATGGGTGGCGCCTGCGCGGCACTGATCTCGATCGTCGAATTCAATCACTTGGCGAAAGCGCCGCATGGCGATCTCGGCGCGGAACTGCTGATCATACTGGCCGGCCTGCTGATCGGAACGGTTTCTTTTACCGGCTCGATGGTTGCCTGGGGAAAGCTGAATGGCCGGGTGAAAGACTTTGCTTTCCCGGGCCAGCATTATATCAATATGATCGTGCTGCTGGCGGCAGTGGTGATGGGCGGCTGGATGGTAACGCATTCGCTGGTAAGCTCGCCGTTGTTTTATACCATCCTGGTTTTATCGGTTGTTTACGGGCTGTTCTTTGTGCTGCCCATTGGCGGAGCCGATATGCCGGTGGTGATCTCCATTCTCAATTCGTTTACCGGTGTGGCTGCCGCCTGCGGCGGATTTCTCTATGATAACAAAGCCATGCTGACGGGTGGTATCCTGGTGGGAGCCGCGGGCACGCTGCTGACGATACTGATGTGCAAAGCAATGAACCGCAGCCTGCTGAATGTGCTGATCGGCTCTTTCGGCGGCAACAAAACGGGTGCTGCCGGTACGAGTGCTCAGGGTGCCTATAAAGAAATCACCCTTTCTGATGCGGCGGTGGTGCTGGCCTATGCCAATAAAGTAATGATTGTGCCGGGTTATGGTCTGGCGGTGGCGCAGGCCCAGCACGTATGCCACGAGCTGGAGAAACTGCTTACCAGCCGTGGGGTAGACGTTAAATACGCTATTCACCCCGTAGCCGGCCGCATGCCGGGGCACATGAACGTATTGCTGGCCGAAGCCGACGTGGCGTATGAAAACCTGCTGGAAATGGAGCAGGCCAATGAAGAGTTTCCGACGGTGGATGTGGTGATGGTGCTGGGCGCCAACGATGTGGTGAACCCTGCCGCTAAAAATGATAAATCTTCACCCATTTACGGCATGCCGATACTGGATGTGGAGCTGGCCCGCAATTGCATTGTTAATAAACGAAGCATGAAACCCGGCTATGCAGGCATAGAGAATGAGTTGTTTTTTAGTCCGCGTACCTCTATGCTGTTCGGCGACGCCAAAAAAGTGCTGCAAGACCTGGTTGCCGAGATTAAAAACACCTGATGCTGCCTTCCTCCTTCTTATCGTCGCTGCGCAACGCACCCGGTTTCGACGCTGAAAAATTTACCGCCGTACATGCTTCCGGCGAACAGGTGGTATCGCTTCGCATCAATCCCGCGAAATGGAAAGAGCCCGCCGGTTTGTCCTTTTCACTGCAATCGCCAGTAGCCTGGAGCCGGTACGGCTATTACCTGGCCGAGCGGCCTTTTTTCACTTTCGAGCCCTGGCTGCATGCTGGCGTATTTTACGTACAGGAAGCCAGCAGCATGTTTTTGGAACAAGCCCTAAGGCAATGCCTGCCGGCCGACCGGCCGGTGCTGGCGCTGGATGGTTGCGCTGCACCCGGTGGTAAATCAACGCACCTGTTATCATTGCTGCCGGCCGGCAGTGTGCTGGTCAGCAACGAGGTAATCAAAACAAGGGTGAATGTACTGGAAGAGAACCTGCTGAAATGGGGAAGCCCTAACAGCATCATTACCAACAGCGACCCCGCGGCTTTTCATAAGCTTGGCGCCCTGTTCGATCTGATGGTGGTAGATGCACCCTGCAGCGGGAGCGGTTTATTCCGGCGCGATAAAGCGGCTGTTGATACCTGGAGCGCCGACCTGGTAACGCTTTGCAGCCAGCGACAGCAACGGATACTGGCCAATTACCTGCCCGCATTGAAGCCCGGCGGGTTACTGCTGTATTCAACCTGTTCGTACAGCGTGGAAGAAGACGAAGCCATCGCCGACTGGCTGCTTCGCGATTTTGAGCTCGAGCCCGTGGCATTGAAAACAGATCCTGCCTGGCATATCGTTGAAAGCCGGTCGCCGCAAGGCGCATATGGCTATCGCTTCTATCCCGATAAGCTGCGGGGAGAAGGTTTTTTTATGACGGTATTTCGCAAAAAAAGCGCCGGAGCGGACGATGGCAGGAGCGCGTCGGGCAAGCTGAAGTACGAAGCCCTTTCAAAGAAACAGTCGGCGTTGCTGGCGCCCTGGCTCCATGCGCCGGAGCCGGTCCGGTTTTATCAATTGCCCGCGGCCATACACGGGTTTACTAACGGTGTGGAACAAGCGCTTTCCCGGCTGGCCGGTATTTATATTAAAAACGCAGGTGTTATTATGGGGAAACTGGCCGGCGAGCAACTGGTGCCCGATCCCGCACTGGCATTGAGCCAATGGATCAACACCGGTTTGCCGTCGGTATCGCTCGCACGTGAAGAAGCGCTGCAATACCTGCGCAGGGAGGAAATACGTCCTGCGGCTGACTTTAAAGGGTGGGCCCTGGTGAAATACGAAGAGCAGTGCCTGGGCTGGGTAAAATTACTGGGCAACCGCGTGAACAATTACTATCCGTCGGCATGGCGCATCCTTAAGGCTGCCGACCGTCGGTAATTTGCGGGGAATAACCGATATTTGACGATAGTAAAATTCATTTCCTTATGCTGAAGAAGCCATTTCTCTGCTCATTGCTGGCGTTTTCTTTTCTTTTCGGATACGCCCAGCCCAGTCTCCAGGTACAGGGGGCCGGATCAGCGCTCTACCTCAACCACAAAACGGAAGCCAAGGAAACCTGGTATAGCATTGGCCGTACCTATAATATCTCTCCCAAAGACATCGGCGCGTATAACGACAAAGACATCAATGCGGGCTTATCGATAGGCCAGGTGGTTAAGATACCCCTTACTGCCGCCAACTTTTCACAGAACGATACAAAGGCGGGCGACGAAGCGCTGGTGCCGGTGTATCATACGGTGAAAGAAGGAGAGTGGATGTTCCGGATAAGCACCAACCACAACAAAGTGCCGATTGAATTGCTGGAGAAATGGAATCATATAACCCGTAACCAGGTGAAAGCCGGAATGACCCTGGTAGTCGGCTATCTGAAAGTAAAAAAAGACCAGAGTGCCCTTGCGTCTGCCAACCCTTCCACGCTGGCAGGACCGGTAACGGCAGTGAACGCTTCTTCACCGGTGGCATCGTCGTCCGTTGCCAAAGACAATAAGCCCTTATACACGCCTGTCGCCACGGCGAAAAATGAATCCACTGCACCCGCTGCTGCCGGCGCGCCCG
>JAKPBL010000278.1 GCA_029778965.1 Bacteroidota bacterium | reverse complement strand
CTATGGGATAATAGCGGTGATTAAATTTTTTAATAATCGGACACCGATTATTGGTGAAATAGTAAAAAATGGCTTGGAGCAGTTTAAGATAACTGGGTATGTAGTGACGGCAAGTTCTGACTATTTTGATAAAAATAGAGAAGAGGGTGTATATGATTGCCGTATCGAAAAGCTTTAGAGATTATGTATACGTGTATTTTATTTTTAGGACCGCCAGCACCCTCGCTGGCGGTTTTTTTATTGTGCGAGTTGTAGTGCGTTGGAGAGGTTGTCTTTGAGTTTTTTCTTGGCGACCAGGGCGTCGAGCATAGTAAAGAAGGCTGATTTTTCTTTTTTGTCGAGTTGTTCGATGAGGGCTATTTTTTCCAGGAGTGTTTTATCGATGGAGTTAACGTCTTTGAAGAGGTCTTCGGCTGTGAAGAGTTCTGCGATGGAGATGCCGAGGGCCTTGGCGATTTTGACCAGGGAGGAGAGTGCCGGGTCTGTTTTGTTGTTTTCAATGCGAGAATACTGGGCGGGTCCATTTAGCAGGAGAGGGCGACTTCCTTGCTGGAAAGGCCTTTGGCGTCTCTGATTTTACGAATATTACTACCCAGGTCCATGATATTGATGTATGTGGCCACAAATCTATTCATTGGGAGCGTTTAAGTCAATTTAGGGATTTTGTGTAAAATTAAATATTGATTGTAAAGTCAATTATCTATTTTTTATGTATTGATAGAGAAAGCGGCATTTCAGGTTTTTACGAGCCGCTTCGATCATGGAATTGGAGAAATGAATGTCTTTTTGAACAGTGAAACGGGTAGCTGGCTGCCCTAACCGCAGGTTTGAGGGGGTTTGATTATTTTCGGGCAATGACCATACGCAATTTCTATCCCTATTTGCGGCCTTACCGGAAATCCTTTTTTCTGATTCCCTTCTTTGTAGTGGTAGATGTGATCTGCGAAATCTCGCAGCCGCGTTTGATGTCGGCCGTTGTCGACAGCGGTATCATGCACAAAGACCTGCATTATGTGCTGAAAACCGGGCTGGCCATGATCGGGCTGGCCCTAATAGCGATACTGGCCAACC
Organism: Bacteroidota bacterium; assembly: GCA_029778965.1. Lineage (GTDB taxonomy): Bacteria > Bacteroidota > Bacteroidia > Chitinophagales > Chitinophagaceae > Flavihumibacter. The sequence continues at coordinate 2,190 of JAKPBL010000278.1, read as the reverse complement.
TGGGTAATATCTATTACTCTTCCAGGGCATCGGTCGGGTTCGCCACCAGCTTACGAAAAGCCATGTTCCGGCAAATACAAAGCTTCTCCTTTGCCGATACCGATTATTTCAGCACGGCTTCGCTTACCACCCGCATGACCAACGATACCAATATGCTGCAGCAGGTATTGATGATGAGCCTCCGCATGCTGCTGCGGGCGCCGCTGATGCTGGTGTTTGCCGTGGTGTACGCTGTCATGATCAACCGCGAGCTGGCGCTGGTGCTTGCCTTCTCGATCCCCGTGCTGGCCGTTGGCATTTATTTCCTGCTGCGCAAGGGCTTGCCCTATTTCATCGAAATGCAAAAGCGGATAGACCGGGTCAACGGCACTGTGCAGGAAAACCTGCTCAATGTGCGGGTGGTAAAAGCTTTCGTTCGGCAGGACTTCGAAAAACAAAAGTTCGAAAAGGTCAACAACGACCTCATGACGGTGGCAGCAAAAGCTTCTGAAATAGTGATCATGATCATGCCGGTAATGCAACTGATCATGGGCGTTTCACTGGTGGCGGTGACCTGGTTCGGCGGACAAAAAGTAATGGCCGGCTCCCTGCCCCTGGGCGGGCTGATGTCTTTTCTCAGTTATATTTCCCAGATACTGATCTCGCTGATGCTGCTGTCGATGATGTTTATGATGATCTCACGGGCCATTGCCTCGGGCGACAGGGTAGAAGAGGTGTTGTTAAAGCAACCTTCACTCGGTGAAACTGCCATCGCTCAACAGCATAACTACCAGGTTTCGCAGGGTGCTATCCGGTTCGACCATGTCAGCTTCAGGTACAACAGCAACAGTGAAAATGCCAACCTGGAAAATATCAGCCTGTCGATCGACGCGGGCTCCACCACCGCCATCATAGGCGGCACCGGTTCGGGAAAGACAAGCCTGGTGCAACTGATCCCCCGGTTATACGATGTAACAGGCGGCGCCGTATATGTAGACGGTATCGATGTAAGGAACTATAAGTTGCCGGAGCTGCGCACCAGTGTCGGCATCGTATTGCAGCAGAGCCAGCTTTTCTCCGGCACCATTTACGACAACCTGAAATGGGGCAATCCCGCGGCTACCGAAAAAGAGATCATGGAAGCAGCGCAGGTGGCGCGGGCGGATGACTTTATACGATCTTTTCCCGCTGGCTACCAGACAGTACTGGGGCAGGGAGGCGTGAATTTGTCCGGCGGCCAGAAACAACGCATCTGCATTGCGCGCACCTTGCTGAAAAGACCTAAAATACTGGTGCTCGACGACAGCACCAGCGCACTCGACATCCGGACCGACCGCGAGATACGTGAAGGCATGGACAAATGGTTGCAGCATACCACCGTTGTCATTATCGCGCAGCGCATCAGCAGCGTGCAGCATGCCGATAAGATCGTGGTGATGGAAGAGGGCCGGATTGCCGGAACAGGTACGCATGATCAACTGCTGCAACACAATGCCATCTACCAGGAAATTTTCGAATCACAACACCTGCAAAGGGAGGAAGTTTTATGAGCAACAACGAAAAACCGAACCTCCCCGCCAATGTGCCGGGCAACCGGTTCCGCCAGGTAAAAACGGAGAAACCGCAGCATGGCCGGCAGGCTTTGTGGCGACTGATCAGGTATTTCTCGGCGCAGCATTGGCTGCTGGTACTGGTGGGCATAGCGCTGGTATTGGGAACGGCGGGCAGCCTGGCCGGCAACTACCTGGTACGGCCTGCCATCAACGACTATGTGCTGAAAGGCGATGTTCCCGGTCTGTTTAAGATATGCCTGGTCATGCTGGCGGTATATGTGGGGGGCAGCCTCTGCACCATGCTGCAGAACCGGCTCACGATCAGGGTGGCGCAACTGGCGGTGAAACAGTTGCGGAAAGAATTGTTCGACAAGCTGCAGCAACTGCCGCTGAAATTTTACGATACACACCAGCACGGCGACCTGATGAGCCGCTTTACCAACGACATGGATACCGTTAGCGATGCGCTGAACAACAGCATCACCCAGTTGCTGGTCAGCACCATTACCCTGGTGGGAACCCTGTCGCTGATGTTGTACATAAGCCCGCTGTTATCAGTGGTGTCCCTCATCATGATACCCGCCATGCTGCGCGCTGCAAGGGCCATTATCACGCAGAGTAAAAAATATTTTATCGCCAACCAGGCAGCACTGGGCAG
>JAKPBL010000153.1 GCA_029778965.1 Bacteroidota bacterium | reverse complement strand
TGAATCATTTACCAGCCACCTGGAAGAACATTTCACCAACTGGGACGATGATTGTGAAATGGTGCACCAGTTGGCACAGCAATACCTGCATAAACCCGGCAGCTTTGATTTCCGGCGGCTGATCAGCGACGAAAAAGCCGGCTTTGCGAGCGACCTGCTGACCACCGTCATTGCTAAAAAAGAGCAGACCCTCGACCTGATCAAACCGAAACTGAAAAACTGGGACCCCGAACGGATCGCCACCCTCGATATGATCCTGATGCAAATGGGCGTTTGTGAATTTCTCTATTTCGAGACCATTCCGCCCAAAGTGACCATCAACGAATACATCGACCTGGCCAAGGAATACAGTACCCCGCAGAGCGGGCAGTTCGTCAACGGCATCCTCGACAACATACACAAAGACCTGCAGCGTGAAGACCGCCTGCACAAAGTGACCTTCAAAAAATAACCATGAAAAGAATCTTATGCTGCGCGCTGGCAGCCGCCTGTTTGTCGGCCTGCGTAACAGGCCCCGACCGGCCGGCAGAGCAAGTGGCCGACAGCCCGGTGAACCCGGCCCTGGCCCCTGCCGCCAATATCGACAGCAGCAATTTTACGCGCATCACCTGGGAGCAGACCACCGTCGACTATGGCAAGATCAACGAAGGTGATAACCTGCCCGTTGCATTCAATTTTACCAATTCGGGAGATAAGCCCCTCATCATTGAGTCGGTTCATCCTGCCTGCGGCTGCACGGCCGCCGAGCCCCCGAAAGAACCCATCCTGCCCGGGAAAACAGGCATCATCAGCGGCAGCTTCAACTCAACGGGCCGGCTGGGCATCAACAACAAATCGATCGTGGTAAAGGCCAATACCCTCGGCGGTATGGCGCACGAACTTCATTTCCGTGTGGAAGTGGTTAAACCGTAATTTTTTTCAACCCATAGCACATGAACAATTTATTGCTTTTACAGGCCCCCTCAGGCGGCGGCACTTTACAACTGGTTTTACTGGGAGGCATGATCCTCGTTTTCTGGCTTTTTATGATCCGCCCGCAGGCGAAAAAGGCCAAGCTTGCCAAGCAGTTCCAGGAAAACATGCAGAAAGGAGACCGCATCGTAACCATTGCCGGCATTCACGGTAAAGTGAATAAAATAAACGACGACGGCACCATTGAAATGGAAGTAAGTCCCGGTTCGTACATGAAGATCGAAAAATCGGCCATTTCCCTCGAATGGACGCAAAACATCAACAAAGCAGCGGCCGCGCTCACCGAGAAAAAATAAAACGGTAACATTCTTATGCTGCGCATCGGCTTAACCGGTGGAATCGGTAGCGGAAAATCAGTGGTTGCCCGGGTTTTTGAAAACCTGGGCATTCCTGTTTATAATGCCGATACCGCCGCCCGGATGCTGATGGAATCCGATACGGTCTTGCGAAATAAGATCACCACGATCTTCGGCGAACAGGCCTACACCAGCCAGCGGCTGAACCGCAGCTATATTTCGGCGCAGGTTTTCGACAACCACGAAAAGCTGGCAGCCCTGAATGCAGCCGTGCACCCGGCAGTGATCGCCTACGGCAACGAATGGTTCGCCCAACAGAACGCACCCTATGCCGTGAAGGAAGCCGCCCTTTTTTTTGAGACCGGCACCGCCGGTGAAATGGACAAGATGATCGGCGTATCGGCGCCCCTGCCGCTGCGTATCCAGCGTGTGATGCAACGCGACGGGCTTACCCGCGAGCAGGTGAAAAGCCGCATGGATAAACAGATCGACGAAACCATCAAAATGCGGTTATGCGATTACGTTATACTGAACGACGGGCGGCACCTGGTGGTACCGCAGGTGCTTGCATTGGATAAGGTGTTCAGGGGGTTGTGAGGGCCGTGGGTGTATGCAGTTTGGGTTCACGCACATGCAGTTTTGGTTCACGCGTATGCAGTTTTGGTTCACGCACGTGCAGTTTGGGTTCACGCCAAGCGCGCAAAGGAGCAAAGACGCCAAGAAGTAATCGTTGAACAACAGGTACTATTTCGCCAGTAAGCTGCTTTCTCAGCCGGCCTCCGTTCCTCTGTGCTTTGTAAAAAAACAATCTCTGTGAGAAACAAAATCAGCCTTTTGATGCAAGAGACACCCACGCCGATAAATTCCATTCCAATGCTTGGCGTCTTTGCTCCTTTGCGCGCTTGGCGTGAACCCAAACTGCACGTGCGTGAACCAAAACTGCATACGCGTGAACCAAAACTGCATGCGCGTAAACCAAAACAAAACCGATACACAAGAAACTAAAAAGCCTCCTCTGCAAGAAAAAGAAAAAGTCGCCCATGAAGAACGACTTCTAAATTCCTGCTCCGTTAGCCGGTCTCCTACTTGAGTTTAGAGAGCACCTCTTTGATCCGCGCCATTCCTTCTTTAATCTTCGGCAGGCTATTGGTATAGGCAATGCGAATGCAATTCTCTTCCCCGAAAGCTTTACCGGTAACCGTGGTCACGTAAGCATTCTCCAGGATATAGAAACACAAATCGTCTGAGTTCTTAATAGTCGTTGTACCGTCAGATTTTCCGAAGTAAAAAGAAATGTCGGGGAATACATAAAACGCCCCGTCGGGTTCAATGCACGAAACACCCGGTATCTCCGACAGCAGTTGCATGATGGTTTTCTTGCGTTGCTCAAAAGCCGCCACCATTTCACGGCTCGGTGTGAGATCGGCCGTAAGCGCAACTACCGCCGCTTTCTGCGTAGCGGCATTGGCGCCGCTGGTGATCTGCCCCTGGATTTTCTCGCAGCCCTTCACCACATCCGGCGCAGCCGCAATATAACCCAGGCGGTAACCCGTCATGGCAAAGCCTTTGCTGAGGCCATTGATAACGATTACCTGGTCTTTGATATCGGCGAACTGGGCGATGCTTTCGTGCTTGCCACGGTAGTTGATGTATTCGTAGATCTCATCGCTCATGATATATACTTCCGGGTGCCGGCGGAACACTTCGGCCAGCGCCGCCAGCTCTTCTTTGCTGTACACAGCACCCGTGGGGTTGGCCGGCGACGAGAACATGAACAGTTTGGTTTTGGGCGTAATGGCCGCTTCCACCTCGGCGGCGCTTACTTTGTAGCCTGCCGATGCACTGGTGCGGATCATCACCGGAACGCCTTCATTCATACGAACGATCTCGGAATAAGATACCCAGTACGGGGTGGGAATGATCACCTCATCGTCTTTATCGATCAGCGCCATGATCAGGTTGGCGATGCTCTGCTTGGCGCCGGTTGATACCAGGATGTTTTCGGGCTTATAATCGAGGTTATTGTCCCGCTTCAGCTTGGTGCAGATCGCTTCGCGCAGGTCGGGATAGCCCGCCACAGGTGCATAATGGCTCCAGTTGTCGTCCACCGCTTTCTTCACCGCTTCCTTGATATGAGCAGGTGTATCGAAATCAGGCTCACCCAGGCTGAGATCGATTACATCGAATCCTTTGGCGCGCAGTTCGCGGCCCATTTTGGCCATCCGTAACGTTTCAGGCTCGCTGAAACGTTGTAAACGTGTTGATAAAGACATTTTAGTAGTGGTAATAATTATTCGGAATGCTTTTGGCTAACAGCCGGCAAAATTAGCTATTTCACTGCATCTGTAATAAAAGTTTCATCTGCGGCGCCAGCAGGCCCGTACCGCCCGGCTCTCCCACGGCAACGACCGAGTAGAGGGCATTGCGCTGAATAACGACGGTATCGGTAAAGAGATCGTTGTAGAACCGGTCTTTCATTTTCATTTGCCATTCGCCGGGGCGGAGACTGAAGCTGAAACTGCCGCTTACCGATTTGTCGCGCCCTACATAAGGTTTCTTGTTGACCAGCCGCTGGATACTGGTGTCGGCGGTATTCAGGTAATGCATCCACAGGCTGATGCTGTCCCCGCCGCGGTAACAATTGATGAACCGCAGGCGGCCTACGCTGTCGTTCTGCGAAGGCGCATCGGTAACGATCATCAGTTGCGCTACATTATTGACCGCTGAATCATACTGTATCATAGTATAATAGGCGCCGGCATTCCATGATACGAACCGGTCGAGCGATACGGGCTCGCCGCCCACCTGCCAGGTGGAGTTCCGCAAGCCGGGAGCAGTCTCCTGGTAGCTGCCGGCGCCACCGGTATTGACCGATATTTCGCCAAAACCCACCGGCCGGGCCAGCAGCGGTGCATTGTCGAGCAACAGGTTGACTGAATCGCTCGACAGGGCCATATTAATGAGGGCAATATGGGCTGTAAGTCCGCCTGAACTTTCATCGCGCTGACAACCAGCGAGTAACAGGAATACACTTATTGAAATACAAATCTTCTTCATCTTTGGTACAGCACCGGTTCCGGCGCCGCTTGCAGGCCGGCACCCCGGTTTAGTCCGCAAGATAGGGCGAATGCCGCAACTGCCGCTCCAGACCCTTTCCCCGCCAATATTGCGGCTGAAATCCTATATTTGCACCTCTTTAAAAAACAAAACGAAACAAAAACGCGATGAGAAGTCTGGTGAGCATTTTTGCTGCAATCCTGATCCTGATTTCCCTGTACCAGCTTTCCTTCACCTGGTTTGTGAATAAACACGAAAAAGCCATAGAAGAAAAGGCCCAGCGGTTTGTAAAATCATTGCCAACCCCTGAGCAGAAGTATCCCGGAAACCCCGCCACACAAGCCTTGTATAAAGACACGCTTGCAGAAGAACTGAAAGCGCGCGTGCGTTTTCTGCAAGACAGCACCAGGCACCAGAAAATTACCTGGTGGGGGCAAACCTACCAGAAAGCCAAGGAGAGTGAGCTGCTGCTCGGTCTCGACCTTCAGGGCGGTATCAACGTAACCATGGATGTGGCGCTCGACGGGCTGATCAAAGGACTGTCGAACAACGCCAATGATCCCGTGCTGAAGAAAACCATCGACGAAGCGCTGAAGCGGAAAGTGAATTCAGACGCCGACTTCATCACCATCTTCTCCCAGACCTTCAAAGAACTGAATCCGGGCGTTAAAATGGCTCCTCTCTTTGCCAACAGCACCCGCAATAAGCTGAAGATCGACGCCAACGACGATGCGGTGATCAAATACATCCGCGAGCAGTCGGTAGCGGCCATGAAGCAAACCTACGAAGTGCTTACCAAGCGTATCGACAAGTTTGGCGTGGCGCAGCCCAATATCAGCCTTGATGAAAGCAAAGGCATTATCACGGTTGAGCTGGCTGGCGCCTCCGACCCCGATCGCGTGCGGAAATACCTGCAATCGACCGCCAACCTGCAGTTCTTCGAAGTATACAATATCGGTGAGCTTGATAAAAGTATTGAAGCGGCTGATAAAGCCCTGGCTATCGCGCTGAAAGGCGAGAAACCGGCAGATTCGGTGAAGAAAGCACCGGCCGCTGCCGCGCAAGACACGGCCAATAAATCGCTGGCCGATGTATTGAAGGGGAACAGCGATACCAGCGCGACGGCCGCGGGCCAGTCGATCGACCAGGTAAGAAAAGAGCATCCGCTGATCACCTCGATCTCTTTTGCCAACCCGCAAGATGCCAATCGCGACGGCCGCCCCGAGTACGCCCCGTATCTCGGCTTTGTGCCCACGAAAGATACAGCCACGGTTTCTGCTTACCTGAAGAATCCCATCGTAACCGGCAACATGCCCAGCGATGTGAAATTCCTGTACGGCATGCCGGAAAAAGACAAGGAGGGCCGGGAGTTGGATTTTGTTCCGCTCTATGCCATCAAGAAAGTGCCCGGCTCCGAAAAGGCGAAGCTGGAAGGTGAATATATTACCGATGCTTACCAGGACTTCAACTCCATTACCAGCCAGGTAACGGTAAATATGTCGATGAACAAGCAGGGCGAAAAGATCTGGGCGAAGATGACGGGCGATAATGTCGGCCGCGCCATCGCCATTGTGCTGGACGATATTGTGTATTCCGCACCGAACGTAAACGAGCCCATCACCGGTGGTAACTCTGCCATCAGCGGCTCTTTCTCGGTACAGGAAGGCCAGGATCTGGCCAATATCCTGAAAAGCGGTAAACTCGATGCGCCGGCCAAGATCGTGCAGGAACAGGTGGTAGGTCCTACCCTCGGCCAGGAAGCCGTTAAGGGCGGCACCATGGCTTTCGCCATCTCTTTCGGTATCATCTTCCTGCTGATGCTGGTATATTACAATACCGGCGGCTGGGTGGCCAATATTGCCCTCATCCTGAACCTGCTGTTCACCGTAGGGGTGCTGAGCGCATTGAATGCAACGCTCACGGCAGCGGGTATCGCGGGCCTGGTGCTCACCATCGGTATGGCGGTCGATACCAATGTAATCATCTTCGAGCGTATCAAAGACGAGCTGACCCATGGCAAGAATTACCAGCAGGCGGTACACGACGGCTACCGCCGGTCACTGGCACCCGTGCTCGACGGTCACATTACCACGCTGCTCACCGCTATCATCCTGTTCTACTTTGGTCTTGGTCCCGTGCTTGGCTTCGCGACCACGCAGATACTGGGTATTCTGCTCAGTCTTTTCTGCGGTATTCTGGTAAGCCGGCTGATCACCGATTTTTATACCAACAAGAACCGGCACTTCAATTACTTCACCAACCTGAGCCGCAGCATCTTCAAACATGCCCAGTACAATTTCGTACGGTATCGTAAGGTAACCTATATTATTTCGATCGTGGTACTGGCGCTGGGTATCGGCGCCCTGGTGAATGGCTTCAAATACGGTGTTGAATTCAGCGGCGGCCGTTCCTATATCGTTAAGTTCCCGCAGGCAGTGAAAGAGCAGGAAGTAGGCGACGCCCTGGAGAAAGTGTTCGACCGCTACCCTGTT
>JAKPBL010000265.1 GCA_029778965.1 Bacteroidota bacterium | reverse complement strand
CTTATCAGCGAGCTGAGCGGGTAGCGAAGGTTCTTATAGTCCATCATATCCACCTTAATGCTGCCGACGCTGATCGGGCTTTCCACGCGCAGTGGTATCTTATTGGCATCGTCGCTTACCCACACTTCCATTTTTTCGCCGCCTTCAAAAATGGTTCCTTTTACCAGCAGGGGCTTGAAGCGGATGGCCTTGAATTTACCGTACTTGGTTTTGATCGTTTCCTTACCCAGGTAGCGGATGTACAGGTTATAGGTCTCGTTATCAAGAAACATGCTGAAAGGGATCTTGTCGTTGACCTTGTATTTATTAAAATCGATGTTACGGGCGTAGTAAACGGCGCTGATCACGTCCTGCACGCAGTTGGGCACCGGGAAAATGCCTTCATTTGTCACCGCCCGGTTGCCGATATGATCGAAAGCCACGGTCTGGTATTTTTTGTAGCCGCCTTCATACACATTCCGGAGAAACTTGTAAGGCTGCAGCGATGCGGTGTCGATATATGACTCGTAGCGGTCACGCACTTTAAAAAAGCTGTCGTAAAAGCTGTAGGTTTTTCCTTCGCCTACCAGGTGATATACCGGCAGGTCGTTCAACTTTTCAAGCGTTGCCGTGAATTTGGCTTCGCCGGCGCCGATGTACATGCCCGCGAGGGTATAAAAAACTTTAAGGGTGATGGATTCGGATTGCCTGAATGCCGTATTACGAATGCCACAGAACTCGTCGCCCGCGTCCAGCCGGATGGTCAACAGCACTAATACAAAAAATACGAGCAACCTTTTTTTCATCACAAGGGTTTTCTATGCTGATCTGGCAAATATCCTTATTCGAAAGATAAGTACCGCACCGGTCAGCGCCGGTAATACAAGATTAATCAACCAGATCGCCGTGGTTGTGGCCACAACGCCCAATGCATTCGATCCGATCCAACCGAACAATTCAAGTGCCAGTTTTCCTCTTATACCCAGGTCGGCCAGCGCGATGGTGGGCACAAGGGCCAGTACCAGGAACTGCAAACTCACCAGCCAGATGGCGGCAAACCAGTTTTCAGTTACGCCGAACATTTGCAGCAGTAAGATATACTGAAACAAAAAAACAACATAGCGACAGCACGACCACCCGGCTACTCTTAACAAAATTCTAACCGGTATTTCAACCGATAACCAGGCGGGCAGTTTCGGCGCCAACTGCAATATCCAGCCGATACGCAGGTACACTAACAACAAAACACCTGATATGGTTGTGAGCAGCCAGCATAAAACACCCAGCCATAACCCGTGCTCACGCCAGTTGGCAGGCAACGCAAAGCCCGGTTTTTCCGCATACAGGAGCCACAAAGCGATCGTTCCCGTTACCAGGGTAACGAGCAACTGCGCAAAGCCGCCCAACATGGTAAGCGGTACTGATTCCAGTCTTTTTCCCTCGGGCAGGTACAACATGCGGCCGCCATATTCACCGATGCGGTTGGGGGTATTCACTGCAAAAGCAACACCGGCCATCGTGGCTTTGAACGAGCGGCTGAAAGAAATAGCCAGCAGCGGCCGCATCAGCAACTGCCATTTGCGCGCCTCGATGCCCCAGTTCAGCAACATCGCCGCTACCACTATGGCCAGCTTCCATGATTGCGGCGAAAATAATACGGCGCGAATATCTGCCCAGGCCCGCGGCAAATCCTCCTGGTGCCTGACCTGCTGCCAGATGGCCCAGCTCAGCCAGATGAACAGCACGGGCCCCAGCCAATAGTTGAGGAAGATTTTAATACTTTTGTTGCCAAACATCCCGTTTAAAAATAAGGTCTTGTCGTTACACCCCGCCAAAATAATTCTGGGCATCGACCCTGGAACCATCGTCATGGGCTATGGGGTATTACAGGTAAACGGGCAAACGCTGTCGCTATTGCACATGGATGTGCTGAAGCTGAACCCGAAAAAAGACCAGCACAGCCGCCTGGAGCTGATCCACCGCACCGTATCGGAGATCATTCAACGTTACCAGCCGCATACTTTCGCCATCGAAGCGCCTTTTTTCGGTAAAAACGTGCAGAGTATGCTGAAGCTGGGGCGCGCCCAGGGTGTGGCCATCGCCGCCGCTATCCAGGCAGGGCTGGAAGTATGTGAATATTCGCCCAAAAAAGTGAAGCAGTCCATTACCGGGAACGGAAATGCCGACAAAGTACAGGTATGGCAGATGCTGCAACGCATCGTACCGGGAACAGAAACGCCCGCCTACCTCGATGCATCGGATGCCCTGGCGGTAGCCGTCTGCCATTATTACCATATTCGCAGTCCGCTTAAAGTGCCGACGGGCAGGTCGTCGTCGTCGTGGGAAGATTTCGTTCGCCTGAACGCGGCCCGCATCCGGAAATAAGAACGGCTGCAATGATTATAACCTGCCGTTACTCCAGGTGTGCAAGTATTTTCGACTGCACTTCTTTCAGTTCATCGGCCGAGAGCGACAATTTCGGCCGGGTGAAATTCAGGTCGTCTATGCTTTGAATGGGCACCATGTGCAGGTGCGCATGCGGCACTTCCAGTCCCACTACCGAACAGCCCACCCGGTCGCACGGAAACGCTTTTTCTATTGCCCGGCTGATTGGTTTTGCGAAAACCAGGATTTCAGCCAAAAACTTATCCGGCATATCGAAGAATTTATCGATTTCCTGTTTCGGCACCACCAGCACGTGCCCGTGTACCAGCGGAAATATATCCAGGAAAGCATAAAACTTATCGTTCTCGGCAATTTTGTACGAAGGGATCTCGCCGTTGATGATGCGGGTGAAAATAGTCATGGCAATGGATGTGGTTGACCACAAAGCTAAAAAATAGTTCGAGGTTTGAAGTTCGAGGTTTGAGGTGCTGCCGTGTGCGGGGTGGCGTTTATATTGGTAAACTTAATGCCGGTGAAGCGTGGGTTCACGCAAAGATCGCAAAGAAGCAAAGGCCGCAAAGAAACACCCGTCGGGGCATTCCCGCCGGAACTACGCGGTGGGTGAAAAGGGATGAGCAGCGCAAAAAAAGAGGCTGCCCGCTAAGGCAACCTCTTTTTTATCAGGAGTGCTGCACAAGCGGCAGCACCTCAAACGCCAAACCTCAAACCTTACGCGCTAATATTTTCGATTTTGAATTTCAACATTCCGGCGGGCGCCTTCACTTCGGCGACCTCGCCTACCTCTTT
>JAKPBL010000231.1 GCA_029778965.1 Bacteroidota bacterium | reverse complement strand
CCCGGTGATGCGCCACGACCGTTTTACGCCTGCTTTCCCGGCGGCCGATGCCGGTTCCACGTACGTAACGCGCAGGTCGTTCGGCGTGCGGAAGAATGCCCCGATGCCGATATCGCCCGCTATGCCGCTGCTCACCTGGTCCCATTTAGATTTCAGCATACCGAAACTCCAGTGATCGACCGGATCACTGAAGCCCTGCTCCCGGCTATAGGGGCGGATGCCGGTCATCACTTCGTCGGGGTCACTGTAAGAAGCGACACTGAAATTTGAGGGAAGCTGGTCGTACCAGAGATAATAATCGCGGGCCAGCAATACCGAACTGTCGAGTATGCCGCGAGCCGTATTTGATGCCGTATTGCCTTTTTTACAGGCGGTAAGGGCAATTGCCAGCAATAAGCCGAGGCCGAAACAGTGCTTCATGCAAAGAATGTTTAGCGTGGATAAGCGATATTAAATCAATAGCCTGGTACAGCGCATCTTTTATCGACCAAAGGGCCTGAAACAGCGATACCGGTCACCCGACCGGTATCGCTGTTTCCGCACCATACTTGACAACTCAGTCTTTCAGGTTATAATATTTCTTGACAGAATTGTAGTTGTTCCAGTCAACCGCCGAGCGGCCCGACTCTTTTACCCCACCCGGTATGATCACGTACCGGAACTGGGAATAGCCATCCGCGCTGGAGATCGGGTAATTGGATACCAGCATGATTTCGTTGGTAGCGTAATAGGCGTCAACATAGATCTCGGGATAATTTCCGTTGGTAATGCTCGGGAAAAACTGCGCCAATGTCTCTTCAGAGAATATCAGGTAAGGGCTGACAACCGAAGGCACGGATACGATAAAAGGATCGGCGGCATTGTTCAGGTTCCAATATACTTTAACGGTTCCTTTGTTAAGGACGTCGGCGGTAAGACTCGGTGCGCTCACCGATGCCACGCCGCTGGTATCGTTGAATGTAACGTTCAGCCAGTCGGAATAAATCACATTGGCGGTTCCTGTTTCTCCCTTGGGGCCGGTGGCGCCCGTAGCGCCGGCAGGGCCAGCCGGGCCTTGCGGACCGGCGCTTCCTTCTTTGGAACACGAGCTAAGCGTCAGCGTAGCGATCAGCAGCGTTAAGGCGCTTAAACGAAACATCAATTTCTTCATATATCAGTATTTATGTGGTTGACTAAAGATAAACGATTTTGTTTTTCGGTAAGGGGCTTATCTGAACCAACTGATCCAGGCGCGGGCGTTTGAAGCAGCGACCATGTCATAGCTGGTATTACTTGTCTGTACCAGGTAATAGCCATTGGGATCCGTCATCCGGGAAGCCGTATTGTAGAAAGCATTTTCAGCAACGGAAGGCACATCGCCCAGCACGCCCAGCACGTTGAATACCGCACGGCCGTCGGCGGTGAAATCGGGCGCCGAATAGCCCGCTCCAAAGCCCAGGGCCAGTCCGTCGTTTGTCTGCGTAACGAATCCAAGCAGGTCATAAGACGAGCCGCCCGACGTGCCGAAGGCGGGCCAGAATACCATAAATGCATAGTCCGGAATGGCCGTCACCTTGTAGGCGTCATCCACGCCGTTTACATGGAACCCGTATAATGACACCCAATAATCGTCGCTGCTGGCAACGGTATTGTACCACCGCCGCGGCGCATTGACATCGACCCTTACCGGTGCCGCAGCACCGGCTACGGTAACCAGGCTGTTGTCGATCTGCATGCGCAGTTCGCGCGTGTTGGCATTCCAGTTGATGTTCGAAAACCGCCGGATGCTGGT
>JAKPBL010000213.1 GCA_029778965.1 Bacteroidota bacterium | reverse complement strand
TACCCATCAAGTTCCTGGAAAGCATCCTGCTCGACCTGCGCAAAGCCGGCCTGCTTGAAAGCAAGAAAGGCAAAGGCGGCGGCTATTTCTTTGCGGTGGCTCCCAAAAAGATCAAGGTATCTACAGTTATCCGCATACTCGATGGTCCGATAGCCCTGGTGCCCTGCGCCAGCCTCAACTTCTACAAAAAATGCGACGATTGCGACGAAAAGCATTGCGGATTAAACCACCTGATGCGGGATGTACGCGATGCCACCCTGGCGGTGCTCGACAATCGCACGGTGGCCGACCTTGCGAAAATGGACACATAGACCTATTCGGATACCCACAACAAAGAGACTGTCCCACAATTTTGAGACAGCCTCTTTGTTCAAAAGATGTATAAACCTATTGGGCGTCGCAGTTGAGCCCGTCGATGGCGTTGTTGTACTCCCGTTTTTGCGCGTCTGTCAGTGCGGTGCAGGAACTGTTATTGACAAGATCTCTCAGCGCGTTCTTATAGGCCTGGCAGTTTTCTTTCGTCTGGCTCGTTGCATAAGCCTGCGCCGCCTTGGTCATATTATTGGTAGCAGCGGTACAATCAATGGGGTTTTTGCTTTTTTTGCAACTGGCGAACGCGATACCGCCTACCAGCAATACGGTGAAGATCTTCTTCATGAGATGGGTTTGAATGGGTTAGTTAATTTGACTTATAACGCCCGATCGCCCCGAATATTGTCGAAACCATTTTTTGCAAAATGCCCTGCCCGCCACCATTTTTGGTGCCCAGGCAAGAAAAGCTTATTTTACCTATACCGCACACACCTAAATCGACTGCTATGTCCATATACCGGATGGCTGGATGCATTCTTTTCTTTCTCGCTGCCTGTAATAACAGCAGCAATAAGAAACCTGGTACAGTTGTCGATAAACCCTCCGCTCCCATCGGGTGTTACAGCCCGAAAACCACCGATGCCGATTGGTACAGCTCAGGCAAAAAAGCGCCGTTATTCAACGGTCTCACGGGCATCGACTTTCCCATTACAACGAAGAACCCGCAGGCACAGACCTATTTCAACCAGGGGCTGCTGCTGGCTTATGGTTTCAACCATGCCGAAGCCGCCCGCTCCTTTTATGAAGCGACACGGCTCGACAGCACCTGTGCCATGGCTTACTGGGGCTATGCCTATGTGCTGGGCCCTAACTACAATGGCGGCATGGAAGAAGGTAATTTCGAGCGCGCTTATACCGCGGCGACCAGGGCAAAACAATTGGCAACCCACTGTAGCCCGAAAGAACAGGCGCTGATCGGCGCACTGGAAACAAGATACGCCGCGCAACCGCCCGAAGACCGGAAACCCCTGGATATCGCATACGCTGCCGCCATGAAAAAAGTTCATAAACGTTTTTCAGCCGATCCTGATATCGGCGCCCTGTATGCCGAAGCGATGATGGACCTGCATCCCTGGGACCTGTACGAAAAGGCGACGAAAAAGCCACGGCCATGGACAACCGAACTGTGCACGGTGCTGGAAGGCCTCATGAAAGCAAACCCGAAACATCCCGGCGCCCATCATTTCTATATCCATGCCCTGGAAGCATCGGCCACGCCTGAAAAGGCGCTGGCCAGCGCAGCGCTGCTCGACACCCTGGTGGCCGGTGCGGGCCACCTGCTGCACATGCCCTCGCATATATACATCAATACGGGCGACTATCACCTGGGCACCCTTGCCAACCTTCGCGCAGTGGCCGCAGACAGCGGTTATACCACGGCCTGCCATGCGCAGGGCGTTTATCCCCTGGCTTACTATCCGCACAACTATCATTTCCTCGCTGCTACTGCTACCCTCGAAGGGAACGGTGCGCTCGCCTGGCAGGCAGCGCAGAAACTGCAGGAACACACCGCCAAAGACATCATGCGGCAGCCCGGCTGGGGCACCCTCCAGCATTACTATACCATTCCTTATTACATCGCTGTCAAATTCGGCATGTGGGATCGTATTCAGCAAATGGCGCCGCCGCCGGCCGACCTGGTTTATCCCCGTGCCATTTGGCATTATGCCAATGCCATGGCTTTGCTGGGCAAACACGACCTGCCCGCCGCAAAAAAGGAAGCCGCGGCATTGCAACAACTCTCAACCGATACCAGCCTGCTCCACCTGACGGTATGGGACATCAATACGACAGCCGACCTGGCGCAGATCGCAGCACTTGTTACACAGGCGCAGGTGGCGTTGGCCGAAAATAAAACCGACAGTAGCATTGTATGGCTGCAACAGGCGGTGACTATGGAAGACAGGCTGAATTACAATGAACCGCCCGACTGGTTCTTCTCCGTACGGCACCTGCTGGGTGCGGCATTGTTAAAAGCAGGTAGTTACAGCCAGGCCGAAAAAGTATACATGGAAGACCTGCGTACCTGGAAGAAAAACGGATGGGCGCTGATCGGTCTCTATAATGCCCTGCTGGCGCAGCAAAAAACCCAAAAGGCGGAAGAAGCGAAAGCAGCCTTCGCCACAGCCTGGAAATACGCCGACACCGATATCCGTTCATCGTCGGGCCTTATAGAGTAATGTTGTTGCGTCTTTTACCCTGCAGCTCAGAGAAATCCCAGTTCCAGCTTCGCTTCCTCGCTCATCATGCTTTTGTTCCAGGGCGGGTCGAAGGTAAGGTGAACGTGCACGTCTCCCACGCCTTCAATGGCTTCGACTTTTCGCTGCACTTCGGCAATGATTTCACCAGCTACCGGGCAGGCGGGCGCGGTCAGCGTCATCACGATCTTTACAGCACGCTGGTCTCCCACCTGTACCTCGTACACCAATCCCAGCTCCCATATATTGACGGGTATCTCGGGATCATATACCGTTTTCAGCACCTCTTCGATTTGATCACGTAAGGTTGTTTCCATACTGGTAACGCTGGCTATTGTTTTTCCCTGGCCTGGTAAGCCAACGCGTAGGCCTTTATTTGTTTGAGCATCGACAACAGCCCGTTGGAACGGGTAAGCGACAGGTGGCTGCGCAGACCAATGGCGTCGATGAAATAAATATCGGCGCCGGCAATGTCTGCGGGTGTTTGTCCCGATAACACATCCACCACCATGCTCACCAACCCTTTGGTGATCACCGCATCACTGTCGGCCGTGAAATACAGCTTACCGTCTTTCATATCGGCCTGCAGCCACACGCGCGACTGGCATCCCCTGATCAGGCGGTCGTCGGTTTTAAGGGCGGGATCGATGAGGGGCAGGTCTTTCCCCATCTGGATGATGTGTTCGTACTTATCGGTCCATTCGTCAAAAAGGCTGAAAGTGTCGATGAGCTCGTCCTGCTTCTCTGTAATGGTCATAGCAACCACAAATGTCCGTAATTACTGCAACATGCGGGCAGCCATTTCAATACCCTTCATCAGCCGGTCCACCTCGGCCCGGGTATTGTAAAAGGCAAAAGAAGCACGCACCGTGCCGGGAATGCCGAACAGGTCCATCAGGGGCTGCGTACAATGGTGCCCGGTTCTCACGGCAATGCCCTGCTGGTCGAGCAATTCGCCCATATCATAGGGATGAATATTATTCACCAGGAAAGAAATGGCGCCGGCGCGATGAGCCGCATCGCCGATAAAACGAAGTCCTGGTATCGCAGCAAGCCGGTCGTACGCATATGTTATCAGCGTTTCTTCCATTTGCTGAATGGTGTCGATGCCAATGGACTGTATATAATCCACCGCCACGCCCAGTGCAATGGCGCCTGAAATATCGGGGGTGCCGGCTTCAAATTTAAAGGGCAACTCGTTGTACGTGGTTTTGGCAAAAGTTACGGTCTTGATCATATCGCCGCCGCCTTCAAAAGGTGGCATTTCGTTCAGCCACTTCTCTTTTCCGTATAATATGCCAATACCGGTAGGTCCGTACATTTTATGCGACGAGAAAGCCAGGAAATCAATATCCAGCGCCTGCACGTCG
>JAKPBL010000202.1 GCA_029778965.1 Bacteroidota bacterium | reverse complement strand
GGCCCCGTAACAGGCGCTCATGGCGCGCAAGACGGCTGGGTATTTCAGTGCACCACCGCGGGTGAGCTGATCTGGCAGGCAACACTCGGGGGCAGCGAAGCCGACTATATTTATGATATCTACCCCATGGCCAATGGCTCCTTCCTGCTGGGCGGCGCTTCTTCGTCTGAAGACGGACAGATCGCCGGCAACAAAGGTGATTCGGATTTCTGGATAGCTGTTGTCGACAGCCGCGGGCAACTGACCTGGACGAAGAACTACGGCGGCAATGGCGCGGATAATTGCTTCAGCATGGCGGTGAACGAACCATTGCAGGAATATTATCTCGCCGGTTATACCGAGTCGTCGTACAGAGGCGATTTTGCCACAGTTCCTGCGCAGGGCGGCGATGCGGCACTCATAAAACTGAAGATACCGCTGCTGCAGGATAAAGACAGTATTGTGTGCGACCCGGCCGGTTTCGTGTTGTACACGGATACCCTGCACGATGCCTGTGGGTATGATTCGCTGATCGTTACCTATCATGGTATAAAAACCGACAGCCTTTTTACGGCAACAAACAGGCGGGATACTGTTTTTGCAGGCGATACCTACACCCTGCCTGCCATACAGCAAGGCATGTACTGGTTACCCGCACCGGGACTCGTTTGCGACCACTGCGATGTTCCGCAGGCGCGCCCTTCTGAAACAACGGTATATACGGCGGTATTGCCGTTGGACCAATGCGAGATCAGGGACCAGTTTACCCTGGTTGTGATGAAAGACGCCACTGTATTTGTACCGAATGCCTTTACGCCTAATGGCGACGGCAGGAACGATCGTTTCGGTCCGCTGGGAAAAGTGCCGGGCAAATACGACTTGCGTATCTACAACCGGTTTGGCGAGCTGGTATTTCAGTCGAACGATATGGAACGTAAATGGGACGGCACCAAACGCGGACAACCTGTTCCGTCGGGGAGTTTCAGCTATGTGCTGGAATACTACGACATCAACCAGGTGAAACAGTTTAAAAAAGGAATGCTCTTATTGATCAGATAAGTGAAATCTATATCCGATGGACAGACGAAGTTTTTTTCGAGCACAAACCCGTACGAAGTCTAACTTCCGTGTACAGGCCGGCATGCAACCTTATGGCGGCGCGTGGACGCGCGATGAGGTTACTCATCTGCTGAAGCGCACCCTGTTTGGCGCCCGGGAAACCGATATCCAGGCTTTCATGGCAATGGACCCTCAAACGGCCATAGACGCGCTTTTCCAGCCGCAGCCCATGCCATCTTCCCCATTGCGTGAATACGGCCTGGTAGGGGTGGAAGACTTTATGTACGACGACCTGGGCGTAGCGGTGGGGCAGCCCTGGGGCGACGATATGAATGTAACGAGCGATGTACAGGCAAGGCCAGCCATCAACAGCGCCCGGTGCGGCTCGCTGGTTAAATGGATGATGGGTCAGATGCTGCACCAGCAGCCGACCATCCATGAAAAAATGGTGCTCTTTATGCACCATCATTTTTCCGTTCAGATGGGCGAGGTCGACGATGCCACGATGTGCTACCGGCATCACCTGCTGCTGCGGCAATATGCATTGGGAAATATCCGCGAGCTGACACGCCTGGTAAGCAAAGACCCCGCCATGCTTCGCCACCTTAACGGCTACCTGAACTCGAAGAAAGCGCCCGATGAGAACTTTGCCCGCGAGCTGCAGGAGCTGATGACGGTAGGCAAGGGGCCTGATTCAATGTACACCGAAGGCGATGTAATCGCTGCCGCCAAAGTGCTTACCGGCTGGCGAATCAATTCGCAAACCAAGCTGGCTGAATTTTCAGCGGGCGAGCACGATAGCGGTACCAAGCAGTTCTCCGGCTTTTACGGCGGCACCAGCATCGGTGGCGGCGATGGCGATACAGAGCTGGCGGCCCTGATCAATATGATCTTCGGCGTGAAAGAAACTGCCCGGTTTATCTGCAGGAAGCTCTACCGCTGGTTTGTGTATCATCGCATCGAAAGCGATGTGGAGACCGCTGTCATACAACCCCTGGCCGATTTATTAATCGCCGAAAACTATGAGCTCGAGCCGGTGCTGAAAACATTGTTGCGCAGCGAACATTTTTATGAAACGACACACCGTGCCTGTTATATCAAGAACCCGTATGATTTCATCATCGGCACGCTGCGTGAATTCAATGTTCCCGTGCCGGCCCTGAGCGATTACAGCCA
>JAKPBL010000198.1 GCA_029778965.1 Bacteroidota bacterium | reverse complement strand
CCCAGCCCGAAAATATGGTTCTGGTAGCCGGTATTATTGGCACCTGTCCAAAAGGTCGTAGCATTGTCGCTGGCAATATAATCGGGCTGACCGGCCGGGTCCAGGGAGATACCATATTTGATAGCCAGGTAGCTTTGAATACGCTGCACCTGGTCTGCTGACATGGTTACACCCGGTCCCCCATATATAATCACCTCCTGTATATCACCATTCAAAAAATCAGTACCGGCATCACTGCCTATTGAGTAATAATTATAGGGGGTTCCGGAATAATTTAACGTGTAGGCTGTATTGGTAAAGCTGCTGTTGGTTCCGTTCCAGATAACCGTTTGATTACCTGTTTTGGGCATCAGGCAGGAAGACAACCCGTATTTGACATTGAGGTTTGTGTTTACCTTTTCAACAGCGCCCGTCCGGCAGCTTATTTGTTGACCATACCAGTCGGGATGGTTATAATCGACACGAAATGAAGCAATCGCCTGCCAGGCAGTTGCACCAGCGCCATTAATCCGTGATACAGAAAAAACATGAAATGCATCGGTGGAATTAAAATACTGGCTGGCAGGGTTGATATCGTCACCGCCGTCAAAGCGGAGTGCCGGATTATAGTTCATCAGGTAGCTGCCGCCCGCTCCTACAAAATGAGGTTGTTTAGCGGCAGTAGCCTGGGTATGTGTGCGGGCGTTCACAGACTGGTCGCTCCATGACGAAACAGCAGCGCTGTTATCCGTTGAATTGGTACCCGCATCTGCCCGAAGCCATGCCGCAAGATTGGCGCCCACACCACCGGGACCGGTTTGGTAGCTGGCAAAGGCAAGATAATCCCCGTTATTAATAACCACATTACTGGCAGTACCTCCAGAAACCGGGTAAGCCCTGGTGGCGCCGGCATCAAAATCGGCGGAGCTTCCGACCAGCAGGTAAGTAGCAGTCCCAAACTTGTTGGCATTCACATTTACGGTCCATGAGGTGATGCCGGTTGTCTGGGCTTTCCATTTGCGTGCGCTAAGGGTATTTAATACCGTGGCAATGGAAACGCCGTTGGTGAAAGTAGTGCCCGCCGTGAAGCTTATGGAAGCCGCGCTGCCAGCCATCCCGTTATCCCCCAAAATCAGAAAACTTTTGTTGGCAGCAATCGTTCCTGTATTGCTGCTGTTGACGGCCGCCAGCGAAGCAAGGTAAACCGAAACGGATGAGTCGCCATACGACAGCGCCTGCTTTTGATAGAGCGCCGAGCCATCATCCCTGCCCAAACCGAAAATATTATTTCTGTAACCGACATTGGCAGAACCGGTCCAGAAACCGGTTGAACCATCGCTGGCTATATAATTGGGGTGGGCAACAGAATCCATCGAGATCCCGTATTTAACTCCCAGATAGCTTTGCACCTGGGTCAGGCTGGCCGCCGGAAAATCAGCACCGGCGGCACCCGCATACACAATTACCTCCTGTATATCGCCCACCATCGGGTTGGTATTGTTGCGGTCTACACCTACCGTAAAAGTCGGCGAAACGCTGCTGGTTATATTATAGGCGGTATTTAAGAAAGACTGCGGACTTCCATTCCATATGGTTCTTTGCGAACCCGACTTAGGCATTAAAGTGGCAACAATGCCATAAGACAAGGAATTGCCTGTGTTCATTTTTTCCACGCTGCCAATGCGTATTCCCGGTTTTTTTGTATACCAATCGGTATGATTGACATCAGCGGTAAAGCCATAGGTGGTAATCCAGTCCGTTCCATTTGAGCCGAGTACCCGCGACACTACAAATACATGAACCGCATCTGTTGGCAGCAGGTAGTTGTTTACCCACAAATAGTCATTGTTGGCGTTACCATCGCCGATACCGCTGAACCTTAACGCCGGATTGTAATTCATAAGAGATGAGCTACCGCCGCCAATATATGCCGGTTGTTTTGCCGCCGTTGCTTGGGTGTGATGGCGGGAATTTCCGGACTGATCGTTCCACGCGGATATGGATGCGCCATTGGTGGTCGTACTGGTACCGGCATCAGCTTTGAGCCATATTTTCAGACCTGAATTGATGCCGCCGGGAAAAGACTGGGAAAAAAGATTACAGCAAAGCAGTATGCATGCAGCTAACGCAATGGGGCTCTTCATGAAGTCAGTTTCAGTTTATGATATAAGAATTAAAAAAAATTACAAAGCCGGTTTAACGCCAAAAATGCTGCAACTAACCACTTATTATAAGAGCCGAAGTCATTAAAACGCAACTTGGTAGGGTAGGAATAATTACAATGTGCGGCAAGGTAATAAATTAAGAATAAATTAAATATTTATTTTTGCCTACGAAAGAAACAACAAGAAGCATTTTGGAAGAAACAGAAAACAGCTCCATAAAGACACCGGTTGTTTTCATTTAACTTTGAAGCATCTCTTCCAATCTCAATCGACGACAGACCGGCAATCGCCCAATAACAACGGCCATAACGGCAAAAAAGAACAACAAGCGTATAAAATGAAATTGTTTACCCGGCTCTTCACCCTTATGCTGCTGGCCTGCTCGCAGCAGCAGGCAGCAGCGCAATCGCCCGATACCCGTTGCTTTGAGCTGCGCATCTATTATTGCCATCCCGGTCGCCTCGATGCGCTTGTACAACGTTTTACCAACCATACCACCCGGCTTTTCGAAAAGCATAATATGCAGAACATCGGCTACTGGTTACCGGCAGACAACCGGGAAAACACGCTGTACTATGTGCTCGCCTACCCCAGCCGCCAGGCGCGGGACGCTTCGTGGAATGCCTTCAGCGCCGACAGCGCCTGGATCGGCGTACGCACCCGCTCTGAAGAAGACGGCAAAATAGTGGCGAAAGTGATATCGGTTTTCATGGAGGCGGCCGATTTTTCGCCGGCTATCACCGCATCACGCGGCAACAAAGACCGCCTGTTTGAGCTGCGTACCTACTACTGCCGGCCGGGTAACCTGGCCGCTCTCTCCGACCGCTTCCGCAACCATACCACGGCACTGCTGGCGCAAGCCGGCATGGAAAACATCGCTTACTGGCGCAGCACGCCCGCCGACAGCAGCCAGCACGCGCTGGTCTGTCTCGTAGCACACGCAAATGAAAAAGCGGCCGGAAAATCCTGGAAAAAATTCAGCAGCAACCCTGAATGGATTCGTGTACGCGACGCTTCCGACAAGAACGGCCCGTTGGCAGAACGCGTCACGTCGGTGTGGCTGCGCCCCCTGCCCTTTTCCCTGATCAGGTAGGCTTCACCGTTAGCAGGTTGCCCAGGGCCAGGCCGGTGCGCCGAAGATTCTGTGCCGTATGCTTCATGGCGGTCGCCAGGTCGCAGGGGCCTTCTCCAATAGCCAGCAGCATATCGAAATAGGCGGCCAGTGCAGCGCTGTCATCCAACGGTACTTTACCCGCAATACCGATCACCGGCAGCCCTTTGCGCCTCGCCCGCCGGGCCACACCGAAAGGCGCTTTGCCCTGCAGGGTCTGCTCATCGATGCTGCCTTCTCCCGTAATAACAAGATCGGCACCTTCTAGTGCCTGGTCGAAGCCGGTCATGTCGAGGAAATACTCAATGCCATGCACCAGCTTCGCGTTTATACAAGCGTACAAACCCGCCGATGCCCCGCCGGCAGTACCGCCGTACGCCATATCGCTGATGTCTTTTCCGTTGGCCGCTTTCACCAGCATCGCGAATCGTTGCAGGCCTTGATCGAGCTGCCGTACTTCCGCATCACTGGCGCCTTTCTGCGGACCAAACATCGCCGCCGCCCCTTTGGCGCCCAGCAGACGGTTGTCAACATCGCAAAGCACGATGATCTCCGAGTCATTTACCCGGGGGTCGAGGCCGGAAAGATCAATGCTGTCCATCTGATTAAAAGAAGCCGGTATTGCCTCGAGCGCGTCGCCTGCACTATTGCGAAAACGCACCCCCAGCGCCTGCAGCATGCCGATGGCGCCATCGGTAGTAGCCGAGCCGCCCATCGCAACAATTATTTTTCGCGCACCTTTATCGAGGGCCTGCAATACCTGCTGACCCGTTCCAAACGAACTGGCGCGCATGGCATTGAGCTCCCGGGGTTTCAGCAATCGCAAACCCGAGGCATTCGCCATTTCGATAATGGCGGTGCGGCCCTGGTCGATCAGCCCGAACCAGGCATCGATAGGCCGACCCAGCGGATCGTTGACACTACCGCTTATTTTGCTGCCCTGTAACGCATCTACCAGTAAATCGGCTGTTCCATCGCCGCCATCGGCAACAGGAAAAAGCCGGCAGACTGCTTCGAGCCTGCTCGCGGCAAAGCCGTCGCGAAGCGCAACGGCAGCGTCGGTGGCCGTAAGGCTGTTCTTAAAAGCATTGGGTGCAATCAATAGGCGCATGCTATTTACTTTCCATATTACAGAGTTTCTCAATGGCGAGGTACAGCGCCTGGTTGCCCGAAGCGCCGTGTCCCATTGCTATCACTGTAAGATATAACTGTTTTACGAGGGCGAGGCCGGGAAGCGATAATTGCATGGCATCCGCTTCTTCCAGGGCGATGCGCAGGTCTTTGGTGAAATTGTCGACCGAGAATCCCGGCGACATATCGCCCCTTACAATTTTCGGCGCCAGTATATCCAGGCTCCAGCAACCGGCTGCTCCCTTCGATATCGACTCCAGCATGGTATTGAGATCGAGCCCCGCCTTGCGGCCATAGATCAGTCCTTCGCAAACACCGATCAAAGTACCGGCGATGGTGATCTGGTTACAGAGTTTGGTATGCTGTCCCGCACCGGCAGGGCCCTGGTACACCATGTTTTTACCAAAGGCCTGGAATACGGGCATCAGTTGATCAACGGTTTCTTTCTCGCCACCGATCATAACAGAGAGCGAACCGTTGACAGCGCCTACCTGTCCGCCGGATACCGGCGCATCGACCGCCTTGCACTGGCGGGCGGCTGCTTCGCCGGCGATTGCTTTGGCAAGGCTGGGTTTTGTAGTGGTCATATCAACCAGTATGCTGCCCGGCTTTACGGTTTTGAATATCCCCCGGGGGCCGAAATAACAATCTTCCACTTCTTTCGGAGAACCGATCATGGTTACGATCAGATCCGAATCGGCGGCCAGCGCGGCCGCATCTTCGTACCAGGCGCTTCCCAGCTCCAGCAGTTCCTTTGCTTTTTCCCGGGTGCGGGTATGTATGTTCAGCTTATACCCTGCATGAATGAGGTGCTTCGCCATGGGCAGGCCCATCAGTCCCGTTCCGATCCATCCGATTTTTTTTGTATGCATAGCTCTTGTTTCTTAACGTGAATTATTTTGCTTTTTTCCGCGGAACAAATTCAATGAAGTCGACCCGCGCCATTTCTTTGCCGTCGGCTTTCCCTGTTATGCTGATCTCCTGCCCTTCTTTGATGGCTACACCGGGAATCGTTTTTCTGCGCCAGCAGTTCACCTCTTCATTGAGCTGCCATTTTGCTTTTGTTCTTCCACCCACCGAAAGCGATAGTACGCCCTGCCCTCCTTTTTCATCAACATAAGAAACGATCACATCGTAGGTGCCGCTTGCATAGGGAAAAGCGGCAGTGGCAGTGCCCGTTCCAAGTGTTTGCACGCAATGTTCGAGCAGGTACCGGCTGGTATCATAGCCCGATAAACGCATTTTTTCTGCTTCGAGTCCCAATATGTTTTCAAAGCCGGCCACACCCGCGTCGTGCAATGCATTTCTAACGGCCCGCAGCCGCGAATAAGGCGACCCGTCGTAATGCTTGATACCGATGCCACGCGCGCCTGCAGCGACCGATACCTGTATGCTCGACCTTACGATGTCTTCGGTGGCCAGTAACCGGGTGGGCACACCGGGAATGATACGAATATCCCTGCCCATAAAATATTGCGTAGTGGCGATGCGCGACTGGCGATCAGTTTTCTGGTAACCATTCTGTTCGGTATGTGTGCTAAGATGCACTGAATTGATGTTGCCAACGAGCTCTTCCACCATAAGGCCCGAGCTGCGGTCGTTCAGGTCGTTCAGCCTGAAATCGATCTGCGGATTCTCCCGGTGAATGCGGTCGGTCACTTCCTTATAGATAGCCGTAGTATGTTTCCGCCTGAAACCGAGCCACTGGTTCAGTTGCGGTTGTGCATAAGGGTTATCGCGCAGGATCACCCGCGCCGCTTCCATATCGAACCCATCCAACTCCGCCAGCTTTTTACAGGCATCGCAAAAGCAGGTGCCGTTGCGCGGGTCGTCCGAGCGGCTGAAAAGCAGCATGCAGGTTTGAATATAGTCCACGTCGTAATGCTTCGCCAGGTCTCCGTATAGGTTCAGCATATAGGCCCGCACATCAGGATGGCTGAAGCAGGGGCGATCGGCAGGACGGCCGTTGATGTCGCGCTGCTTGTATTCCGGATGCTGGTTAAGCACTTCCACGGGTATATAGGTGTGCGATACTTCCACCCCTGCACGCAGGCCGCGGGCATGGGCTTTATCAAGTACGATCTTCAGCCAGTCGGTTTTATTCAACCAGTCGTGCACCGAAAGCAGCGGCTTAATGGCGCCGTATGAACTCCAGTCGGGACTGAAATAAGCGCGCGAGTCTTCCGCATCCCACTCACTGCGCTGGGGGTTATGAATAAAATAATATTCTCCCGGCAGCTTGTCGTTGTTAAAAGGCCGGTGCTCTTCATGCATTACGGCGATCAGATATACTGAATTGACGCCCGCCATACCGGTCATATTGTCGAGTATCAGATCGATACCTTCATCGTGCACTTCCCAGGGATAAATGCTGCCCGTTACTTCAAAAGGTGGCGGCGGTACGTTGGACCGCTGCAACGATTGGGCGGCAAGTTGGCCAGAAAACGCTGTCGCCAGGCAGCCCATCAGCAGGTAGGACAATATTTTTTTCATGCGCGCTGTATTGATTGTATTAGTGGGCTGCCGGCGCCGAAGGTTTCCGCGCCGCTTTCTTTCTGGCTGATCCGATCACCAGCCACGACAGCAGCAGCAGTACAGCCGCCAGCACCAGCAGGTAAACATAACCGGTAGACATATCGGGGGCGGCGGCAGCAGCCGCATTTTTCGCCGTAGTGTAAGACGGTATCATCCATTTAAACACATAGGCCTGCGCCAGCACGAGGCAGCATATAAAAAGCAGCATGTAAAAGCTGTGCTTCACCGTGAACCGGAACAGGTCAGACTCTTTGCCGATCAGTCCGCCGGCCGCCGCCGCAACGGCGATCGACTGGGGCGAGATCATCTTACCTACCACGCCGCCCGAAATATTGGCGCTCACGGTTACCACGGGGTCAACGCCAATGGTAGTAGCCGTAGTTGCCTGCAGTTTTCCAAACAGGGCGTTGGCGCTGGTGTCTGAACCGGTAATGAAAACACCCAGCCACCCGAGTACCGGCGCAAAAAAGGGAAACAGAAACCCGGTGCTGGCCAACGCTTCGGCCATGGTAATGGTAATACCTGAATCGTTCACCAGGTAAGCAAAACCAAGCACCGATGCCACTGTTATAATGGGAAACAGCAATTGTTTCATCGTTGCCCTGAAAGCAGCCACGGCGCCTTTCAGCGACATGCCCACCAACGGTATCGCCAGCAGGGCGCTGATAAAAATAGCCGTGCCCGCGGCACTGAGATAATTGAATTTGAAGAGATGGGGAATGGCATTGCCATTCATATCTACGATGGCATTGTGCAGTCCGGGAATAGGAAACTCCACCTGGCCCAGTTGGTTCAGCACCAGCTTGATGGGCTTCAGTCCCCAGGCAATGATCATAATGGTCAGCAGTATAAAGGGCGACCAGGCGCGAACGATCTGCGCCGTGCTATAGGTTACATCAGCATGGAACGTGGCTTCGGGTTCGTTGCTGAACCGCCATATCGACTTGACCTTCCAGTATTTCAGGAACACCACCAGGCAAATGATCGAGCCCAGCCCGGCAACCAGGTCGGGCAAGGCGGGGCCGATGAAATTGGATGTAATCCATTGCAACAAGGCAAAAGAGCCACCCGATACCAGGATGGCCGGCAACACTTCCATTGCTTTTCTAAAACCCGCCATAAGAACCACCAGGTACAAAGGCACCAGTACAGAGAGAAAGGGCAGTGTTCTGCCTACCATTTGCGACAACGCCATTTCAGGAATGCCCGACACCTGCGAAGCGACCGTAATCGGTATGCCGATGGCGCCAAAAGCCACCGGGGCAGTGTTGGCGATCAGACAGATACCCGCCGCATACAGCGGGTTAAAGCCCAGCGCCACCAGCATGGCCGCCGTGATGGCCACGGGCGCACCAAAGCCTGCAGTGCCTTCCAGGAAAGAGCCGAAAGAAAACGCGATGAGCATCGCCTGCATGCGCCGGTCTGACGTAATACCTCCCATGAAATGTTTGATCACTTCAAACTGCCCGCTGCTCACCGTGATGTTAAACAAAAACACCGCTGCAATGATGATCCAGCAAATGGGAAACAGCCCGTACATCGCACCGTTCAACGTTGACAGCAATGCCAGTTGCACCGGCATTTTATAAATGAATACAGCTATCAGCAGGGCAATAAGTACCGTCAGCAGGCTGGCCTTATACCCCTTCATTTTGCGAATGATCAATGCCCAGAAAATAAACAGGATGGGCAGCACTGCAACGAGCGCAGATAAAAACAAATGGCCGAACGGATCGATGACTTGCTTCCAGGGCATGTGCTTTTGTTTAATCGGTTAATATTGAATGTTCCATTTGGCCGCCGTGCTTTCTCCCATCTGCAGCACAAGGGTACCGCCATTGACAAGGTCTTCATGTGAAAAAGAAAGGTTATCCAGCTTCCTGCCGTTGAGCGTGGCGGACTGTATATATTTTTTTGTCCGGGAAGAACCGTTGGCGATCAGGGTAAACTTTTTGCCGTTGGGCAAATCGATGGTCACCTTGCTGAAAACAGGACTGGTAATCGCGTACCGTGGAATACCTGGTGTAACCGGATAGAATCCCATGGCCGAGAAAACGACGAATGCCGACATAGACCCGCCGTCTTCATCGCCGGGCACACCGAAAATATTGTCCTGGAACCAGGTGTCGAGGATCAGGCGGGTATATTTCTGGGTCTTCCAGGGCGATGCCGTATAATTGAACAGGTAAGGAATAAAAAAGGTCACCTGGTTGCCCATGGCAAACTGGCCGATCATGCCGGTTTGGTTGGGATACTTGGCGAAGAACTCCGACTTGCTGCGGCCCAGGCTTTCACGAAAAAGCTGGTCGAGATGCTGTTCCATTTTTTCGGGGCCGCCCATGAGATCGCTAAGCCCCCTGATATCATGCTGCACATTCCACATATAACTCCAGGCATTGTTCTCATTGAAATATTCGAAGCCGTTATGTCCGCCGCCGAATTTGGGATCGATATCGATCCAGTTGCCCTTGTCGTCTTTCGGCATGAACATATTGTACTTGGTCCACCACAGGTTTTTATAATTCTTTGCGCGGGGTGAATATTTGTCCTGAACCTCTTTCCGGCCCAGTTCACCGGCCATCTGGCTCAGCGCCCAGCTATCGTAGGCATCA
The DNA here is from genome assembly GCA_029778965.1 of Bacteroidota bacterium. GTDB lineage: Bacteria > Bacteroidota > Bacteroidia > Chitinophagales > Chitinophagaceae > Flavihumibacter. The sequence goes on along the minus strand of JAKPBL010000198.1, from coordinate 215 downwards.
CCCAGGGTAATAGCCACCGATGAACGTATCTGTCCTTTTTTCAGCAATGCGAACGGATCGGTTTCGGGGGCGCCGGGCGGCAGGCCGGGATAATACCCGTTCGCATAATAGAACTCTTCTAGCGCGCCTTTCGGACCGTTGCGGAAGGGTAGCATGGTAGCCTCCGCTGCGTTCTTCAGGTTGCCTTCAAATGCTTTTTTATAGTCGAAGTTGCG
>JAKPBL010000185.1 GCA_029778965.1 Bacteroidota bacterium | reverse complement strand
CCTCTTGCAAAAGAAGAGTAGTTCACCACACCGGGGTCATAGCCGGTGTATTTCGTAATGGTGAATACATTGGAAGCGCCTACATAGGCACGCACCATATTGAAGCCCTTCACCTTGAAACGGTAACCCAGTTGCAGGCTCTTCAGTCGCAGGTAAGATGCCTTTTCCAGGAACAGGTCGGAAGGGCGCGACATATTACCGTTGGCGTCTATCACGGTTACACGCGGTATATCGCTGCCGGCGTTGGCGGGCGACCATGCGTTCAGCAGGTCGGTCGATTTATTGAAGATGGTATTCTGGTACATCAGGCGTTTGGCGCCGTTGTACATGGAATTGCCGAGGGTTCCCTGGAAGAAAACATTCAGGTCGAAATTGCGGTAGGTGAAATTACTGGTCAAACCGTATTCCATCCGCGGCAAACCACTGCCCATAAAAGTTCTGTCTCCATCGTTCAGTTCTCCGTCGCCGTTCACATCTACATAGCGAATGTCTCCCAGTTTCGCATTCGGCTGCAATACCTGCGCATCGTCCAGTTCTTTCTGGGTTTTGATCACACCGGCGGTCTTGTACAGGTAGAAGCGACCGATCTCCCCGCCCACTTCGGTGCGGGTGGTGGGATAGTTATTATAGTCCATATATCCATCGGTAAAGGCTTCGTCGGCAAAACCAAGCTTCAGTATCTTGTTGCGGCTGGCAGATACATTCGCGGTGATGTCGAAGCGGAGCGCTCCCGTGGTTTTGCGATAGGTCAGCGCAACATCCACCCCCTGGTTCTGCATTTCGCCGCCATTGCGAAAGGGGTCCTGCAAAAGACCGGAACTGGGCGGCAGGGGAATCTTTACCAGCATATCGGAGGTGCGGGTACGGAAATAATCGAGTATCAGGAGGAATTTTTCATTCAATAACGAGAGGTCGATACCGGCATTGAACGTGGCTGATTGTTCCCATTTGATTTCAGGACTGGTGGCGCTGGTTATGATCGCACCGATAGCAACGGCCTGGCGCAGACCTGCACCAAAAGGATAGTTCAGCGTGGGACCACCGGAAGTAACTGTGGGCGGCAGGTATTGATAATCGGGAATGCTCTGGTTACCCAATATACCGTAGCTCGCACGCAGCTTAAGGTCACTGATGGCGTCGATATTGTTCTTGATGAATTTCTCTTCGCTCAACCGCCAGGCGCCCGATACAGAATAAAAAGTACCGTATTTATTGATATCGGAAAAACGGGAAGAGCCGTCGCTGCGCACACTGCCGCCCAGCAGGTATTTGCCGTCGTACGAATAGTTGACGCGGGCAAAAAATGAACGCAGGGAACTTTCCAGCATAGTGCCGCCGGATGAACGGTCGCCGATGCCGGCGCTGAGCGCGAACAGGTCATTCGAGGGCAGGTTGTTATTGCTGCCCGACAGGCTGCGGTAAATTTCATGCTCCTGCGAATAACCGGCAACGGCATTCACACTATGCACCTGGTTGATCAGCTTATTGAATGTGAAAACGGCGTTCAGTACATCGCGAAAACGGCGGTCGCGGTCTTCAAATAACTGCGCATGGGGATTCTGCACCTTGTTCCCCATGTAGTAAGTGGGGATATGCGTGTAAGAATAGCCATCGCTGGAATTGAAGCCATACTGCAGGCGGAAACTCAGCGGGGTCAGTATCTGGTATTCACCAAAAATATTACCAATGAAATAATTGGGTTCATCGCGGCTCGTTACCAGGGTCTGGTAACCGACGGGGTTAACAGCGTCGGTCATCTGCGCACTGGTTCTGCCGCCGAAGCCACCGTCGTTTTCGGGATCGTAGAGCTTATGGTGCGGCACGCGGTTGAGCACTTCGTAAATCAGGGGATAACCTGCGTTCTGGTTGTTGCTGGTGCTTTCGTTCGAGCCTTGCAGCAGCCGGCGCCGGCTCTTCGAAAACGTAAATGATTCGCCGAATTTGAATTTTCCTTTGGTGAGATCTGAGTTCACCTGCAGGTTATAACGCTCGAAATTGGTGTTGATGGCAATACCTTCCTGTGCATAGCGGCCGAACGATACGTTCATCCGCATGTCTTTGGTGCCACCCGATACGGAAACATCGAGCTTGTTCTCGGGCGCCGACCGGAAGAAAGCCGATTGCCAGTCGGTATCGGGATAACGCTGGGTTTGACCATTGCCATCAACATAGGTGTCGGAGGTCACGAAATCGAGCGGTGCCGTGCCGTCGTTTTCCGCCACCTGTTTCATGATGCTGTTGTATTGCACCCGGTTGGCAAGCGGCATTTTTTTAGCGAGGCTGCTGACGCCATAGTAACTGTTGATGCCAATCAATATCTTACCGGCACGGCCGCGTTTGGTAGTAACCATGATCACACCGTTGGAAGCGCGCGATCCGTAGATGGTGGCGGCAGAGGCATCTTTCAGCACATCGATCGCCTGGATGTCGGCGGGGTTGATGGCATTGATATCTCCCGGAATACCATCGATTACATACAACGGCTGGTTATTGGTAATAGTCGACAGGCCCCGTACCAGCACCACCGGCGGCGCACCGGGATCACCCGAGCCGGGCGCCGAGTTAACACCCGCTACCTGGCCCTGCAGCAGGCCGGCCACATTGGCGCCGGTCAGCTTTTCCATGTTTTTCGTATTGGCCGACGATACCGCGCCGATCACATCTTTTTTACGCTGGGTACCATAACCCACTACTACCACCTGCTCCATCTGGCGGCTGTTCGGCGCCAGCACCAGGCTCAACTGGTCACGGCCGCGCAGCGGCTCTACCAGCGGGTCATAACCTACCAGCGATATTTCCAGGATAGCATCGCCGGCCAGGTTACGCAGGGTAAAATTTCCCTCGTCGTCGGTTGTTACGCCATAACTGCTGTTGCGCACCCGCACCGAAGCGCCGATCAGCGGATCGCCGTTGGCAGCGCGTACAGAACCGGTTACGGTCGCCTGCTGCTGCTCAGGCTTGGCGGGAGTATTACCGGCCGGCTTCACCAGCACGATGTCTTTGTCAAGCCTGAACTCAAGATTGGCCTGCTGGCCGACCAGTTGCAGCAGGTCAGCCAGGGTTCTTTCTTTTTTGTCGATGTTCACCCGGCGTGAGTGATCCAGGTCGTTGTTGTTGTAAGAGAACTTCACCCTGGTCTTATCGCTTATGCGATCAAAAACGGTCAGGATATCGGCGTCATTGAAGCCGAGACTCAGCTTTTGTGTACGGTGACTGTTGTCGGGCTGGTTGTCCTGCGCGTGTACCTGTCTGTATTGCAGCAGGCAAAGGGCCAGTACCGGCAGCGCCAGAAGCCGGCGCCAGTGGATAGATAGTTTCATTTTCATCATTATGCAGCGTTAAAAATTTTGGTTATTTAGCAAGGATCGTGATCTGTTGGCGGTCCTGGTTGATGCGTATATTATTTACATAAGCAATAGCCTTGAGTACATCGGACAATGATCGGTTCACGAATTCACCATAAAAGTGAATCGGCTTGGCCGGCTGCGTCAGCAGGTTTACTTTCATTCCATACCAGTATTGCAGCTTATCGGCTATTTCCGGCAGCGACGCGTCTTTAAACAAAAGCCGTCCCT
>JAKPBL010000137.1 GCA_029778965.1 Bacteroidota bacterium | reverse complement strand
ATCAGTTTCAGGTTCTCGGCTTCTTTTTTGCTGGGCGCTGTGATTCGCACCAGCTCAGCACCTGCTTCGATACAGCGAATAGATTGCTGCACCGTGGCGTCGGTATCCATGGTATCGGTGGTGGTCATGGTCTGGATCCGCAACGGATGGCCGTTGCCCAACAGCAGGTCACCGATCTTTACTTCGCGGGTTATGAGTCTTTTATAGCTGGTCAGCGAGGCGCTGTACAATTCCATGGAACACTGTTTCTAAGGGCAAAATTAGGGTTTACCAGTCTTTATCGGGCTTATTGGGAGCGCCGGTGCGCTGTTGCATTTTTTTCTGCACTTCTTTCTCCTTTTGTTCCAGCGCCTTAAGCAGTTGCTCTACCTGCTTCTGGTTCAGCTTGCTTTGGGGCGGAGGCGGCTGTTTCTGGTCTTTTTTGTCTTTCGGCTGCTGCTGTTTTTGCTGCTTTTGCTGCTGCGCATCCTGTTGTTTTTTTTCGCGGAGGGCTTTCTGCAGGTTCTCGCGCGCCAGCGTATCGGCCGGATCCAGTTTCAGCGCATCTTTCCACGACCGGATGCTCTCGGCCAGTTGCTTTTCCTGCTGCTCCAGCACGCCGCGATCATAAAGCGCTCTTTCCCGTATGGCATTATTGCCTTGCAGGGAACCGGCCTTTTCCAGCAGCTTGTTGTATTCATCGCGCGCGGCGGCCTTATCGCCTTTTTTGGCGAGTGCATTGGCCCGGTTATAGCTGGCCGTTAGGTCGGCCGGGTCGGTGGCAATGGCTTCGTCGTATTTTTTTACAGCGTCATCAAACCTGCCCTCGCGATAAAGCAGGTTCCCTTCCCGCACGGCGGCCTGCTGTGCGAAGACCAGCGCCCCGGTCAGCAAGCAAAGTACAGTTATGACCGTTCTCTTCATGATCGGGCCGGTTTTGCGCTTACACGTGCCGGTAAGCCGGTTTTTTTCCTTTCTGACATAAACAATTCCCACAACAGCAATAGCAAGGCGGCGCCCGCCAGGTAATAGTAGTAGGTAACAAATTCTATGTTGGCGTCGTCTTCCAGGTCTTTCTTTTCAATCGTCGCCAGTTGGTTACGCAGGCTGTGCGCCGCCGCTGCGGCATCCTGCAGGTAGATATACACCCCATTGCCCGTAGCGGCCAGCTCGCGCAAAGCGGCTTCATTCAGCTTGGTAATGACGGTATTGCCTTCCGCATCGCGCTTTGTATCTTTTGTTTCCGGGTCGAAAATCGTGGCGCCATCGGGCGAGCCAACACCCACCGTATTGATCATAACACCACTGGCCGCCAGTTGCCGCGCCACTTTCAGGGCTTCGGGGTCGTGGTCTTCGCCGTCTGAGATCAGGATCACCGCTTTGTATTTTTTTTCCTTGTTGTTGAAAGCGGTACCCGCCAGCCGCAGCGCTTCACCGGTTACCGTTCCCTGGGTGGGCACGGCATCGGGGCCGGCATTCTGCAGGTACATTTTCGCCGCCCCCAGGTCGGTGGTAAGCGGCATCTGCATATAGGCGCGGCCCGCGAACCAGACCAGGCCGATCCGGTTATCACCCAGCTCGTCGATCAACGTACTGACCAGGTACTTGGCCCGTTCCAGGCGATTGGGCTTGATGTCTTGCGCCAGCATGCTTTTACTCACGTCGAGCAGGATCATAACGTCGAGCCCTTTTTTGGTTTGCGGCGCCGGTTTACCGCGCAGTTGCGGGTTCGCCGCAGCGAGCGATAAGAATGCCAGCGACGTCAGCGCCAGTATTGATTTCCACAAAAATTTAACAGGAGAGAAACTACGGGTAAGCTGGTCTACCAGCTTACCGTCGCCCATCTTTGCCCGCACTTGCTTTTTCCAGCGCATCAACAACAGGTACAACAGCGCCCCCGCCGGTATTGCGAGCAACAGCAACAGGAGCCAGCTATTTTCAAATCTATACAAGGGTCGGTTTTGTATTTGTCATCAAAAAGAACGCCAGCTTAGCGCTTGCCCTGCAGGAAGCCCAGGGCCGCCAGGTTCTTTTTCAGGATGTCGATACGGATCGCCGCCACATCGGCCGCAGGATCGGTACAGCGAAACTGCTGAACGAAGAAATAAGGGTGTTTATTCTCTTCCACCCACCCGATGATCCAGGCGATCGAGTCGCCATTTTCGGCCTGGCCCCATCCGGTCTTATATGCCAGCCGGTAATTGGCGTTGT
>JAKPBL010000136.1 GCA_029778965.1 Bacteroidota bacterium | reverse complement strand
CGCCCCTTCCACCACCGCAGCGCAAAAAGCAAAAGCCGGCATGCTGTACGTGATGAAAGCCTTTGATATGATGGAAACGCCGAACACCGAATTCATCGAAGGCTTTTCGTCGTACGTAGAAGGCGAGGAACGCAAGAAGGCGGCGCTGGAAAACGCACCGGAAGACTATCGCGGAGAGATCGTACAAGACAATTACGACGATATCAACGACCGCTATTACGGCAACAACGATGTGATGGCCACCAACCCTTCGCACGGCACCCATGTGGCTGGCATTATCGCCGCCAAAAGAGGGAACGGCATCGGCATGGATGGCGTTGCCGATAATGTGCGCGTAATGGCAATACGAGCCGTACCCGATGGCGACGAGCACGATAAAGACATTGCGCTGGCGATTCGGTATGCGGTCGACAATGGCGCGCGCGTAATCAATATGAGTTTCGGGAAAGGTTTTTCTCCCCAGAAGAAATGGATCGACGATGCCGTGAAATATGCCGATGAAAAAGGCGTGTTACTGGTGCATGCGGCCGGCAACGATGCCGCGAATGTTGACTCGACCGACAATTTCCCCTCGGCCGCCTTCGCAGGTGGCAAAGAGCGCGCCGGCAACTGGATCACCGTTGGCGCCAGCAGCGATCCCCTTGCCGAACCCGGCTTCAACAGCTATACCGCCTCTTTTTCCAACTACGGCAAAAAAGAAGTGGATGTATTCGCCCCCGGAACAAAGATCTATTCCACCCTTCCTTCGGGCAATGTGTATGGCAACCAGCAGGGTACCAGTATGGCCGCGCCGGTGGTAACGGGCGTAGCTGCTTTCATACTTTCTTATTACCCCAAGCTTACTCCCGAACAATTGAAAGCCATCCTGATAAAATCAGTGTCGCATACCTCCCAAAAAGTAAAAGTGCCGGGAACCGAAAACGAAGTTGACCTGTCGAAGATTTCCGTATCGGGCGGTTTCGTGAATGCGTATGAAGCGGTTAAGCTCGCAGATGCCTTGACCAAAGCAAAAACAACGCCCGTGAAAAAGGCGCCCGCTTCTACGTTGAAGAAAGCAAAGAAGGGGTAAGATGGGTTTGGAGTTGGTTTGAGATTCGAAAGTTTGAGGTGGAAAGCATTCAAATAAAAGGCTGGTTATCAGCGTTGCCTTCTTTCCCGTAGCGTAAAACTTTTTGCTTTTCTGACTTTGCGCGCTAACTTCCCGGTATGAGCGCCACTTACCACCTCGTTTATGCTGATTCCTTCGCTCCTTACGTGCAGCTTGCCGCCAGCGACGACCTGGTGAAAACGCTGAAGAAAAACAGGAAGAAATTCCTGGCATTGCTGGATGCCATCCCTTCGTCGAAGATCAACCATGCCTATGCGGAAGGCAAGTGGACGGTAAAGCAAATGTTACAGCACATCATCGACGCCGAAAGGGTATTTGCCTACCGGGCCATGCGGATTGCGCGTTTCGATACCACTCCCTTACCGGGCTTCGACGAAAACGCCTGGGCCGAACGGGCCGACGTTACCGCACGCGGCTGGAATGATATGATCAAAGAATTCAACGAGCTGCGTAAAAGCAATATCAGAATGATCAGCCAGTTCAATAAAGAGCAACTCTCCGCCGAAGGTACCGCCAGCGGCCATCCCGTCAGCACCGCCGCCCTCTGCTTCGTAATAGCCGGCCATGTAAAGCACCACATGAACATATTGCAGGAACGCTACCTGTAACACACAGGGTACCTTTGCAACCCTAACGCACTGAACGTACCACTGACCTGGTCATACACCACCATCGCTTCGTTGAATGGAACCTATCATTGATCTGGTAGCACATAACCTGCACGCCTTGGCGTCTTTGCTCCTTTGCGGTCTCTGCGTGAAAAAAGCCCGCACCCGCCCACACCAATCACAGCCCTAAACCAAAAAATATCCCCGCGCCAGGCGCAGGGATATTCTTCTTTCCGGGGGAGGCTGATGGGTCTCGAACCCACGACCCTCAGAACCACAATCTGATGCTCTAACCAACTGAGCTACAGCCTCCGTAAGGGGGCACAAAAATAATGAAAAATGACAAACAGTGAAATATTCGCCTAAAATCATTTGCGCGCCAGGCGGCCTTTTCTGCCTGCCGTTCGTCACAATCACATGTTAATTGGTCGCATTGGCAACATGACAGCCCCTTTAATCGTTATTTTTGGAAGAATGCAAAAACTGATAAATTTTATGTTCAGTAAAAGAAGCTTACCTGTCCTGGTACTTATCCTCTGCTGCGCACTTTTCGTCGGGCTTAGAACCCTGGGTAAAGTAGCCGGAGACCCTCCCGGAAAATATGAGAAAATTTTGCATAATGTAGGCGATATCCTGTCGCAGGTGCATTATAGCCCCAAGAAGGTCGATGATACCTTCTCCAAAGAGCTGTTTACCAAATTCCTGACCTCGGTCGATGGTGAAAAGAATATACTGCTCCAGTCTGATATCAAAGACCTGAAGAAGTTTGAAACCAAGCTCGACGACGAGATCAACGGCGGTACCGTTGAATTCGTTCCCGCCGTTTCTGCCATCTACAAAAAAAGGGTCATTGAAACCGAGGCTATTGCCAAAGAAATACTGGCGAAGCCCTTTGATTTCAATACCGACGAAACGGTGGTGCTGGAAGCCGAAAAACTCGACTTCCCGAAAAACGATGCAGAGAAAAAAGACCGCTGGCGCAAACGCCTGAAATACCTCGCCCTGGAGCGCTATGTGGAGATGCAGGATACCCAGGAGAAGACCAAGGGCAAAGAGGGTGCGGTGACCAAGACCAATGAAGAGATGGAAAAAGAAGCGCGCGACCGTGTCAGCAAACTCATCACCCGCATGTTCGACCGCCTGAAACTGAAATACAGCGACGACGATCGTTTCAACCAGTACGTAAACGTGGTTACCAGTTCGATGGACCCGCATACCACTTTCTTCCCTCCCGTCGACAAACGCTATTTCGACGAGCAGATGAGCGGTCGCTTTTTCGGCATCGGCGCCTCGCTTCGCGAAGAAGAAGGCTCGATAAAGATCGCCAGCGTCGTAACAGGTTCTCCCGCCTGGAAAAGCGGGCAGATAAATGTGGGCGACGTGGTATTGAAAGTGGGGCAGGCTGCCGAGGAACCGCTTGACATGGCCGGCTACTCCACCGAAGACGCGGTAAAAGTGATCCGCGGAAAGAAAGGCACCGAGGTGAGGCTCACCCTTCGCAAAACCGATGGAAGCACCAAAGTGGTGAGCATTATACGCGATGAAATCGTGCAGGACGAAAGCTTTGCCCGCAGCGCGATCGTGAACAACGGGAAAAGCAAGGTGGGCTTCATCTGGCTGCCCGAATTCTACGCTGATTTCGATAATCCCAAGGGCAATCGCTGCGCCGTCGATGTAGCCAAAGAAGTCATCAAGCTGAAAGAGCAGAAAGTGGACGGCATCGTGATGGACCTTCGTAACAACCCCGGCGGCTCACTGATCGACGTGGTGCAGATGGTAGGGCTCTTCATCGAAGACGGCCCGGTGGTACAGGTGCGCGAGCGCGACGGCAAGCCCAGCATCATGCGCGACCGCGACAAGAGCGTGCTCTACGACGGGCCGCTTGCCGTAATGGTAAATGAGTTCAGCGCCTCGGCTTCTGAAATCTTCGCAGCCGCCATACAAGATTACAAGCGGGGCATTGTGATCGGCAGCACATCGACCTATGGAAAAGGAACCGTGCAGCGTAACATCGGCCTCGACAGGGAAACAGGCATGTATTCGGCCAACAGCGAGCTTGGCAGCATCAAGCTTACCCTGCAGAAGTTTTACCGCATAAACGGCGGTTCCACCCAACTGAAAGGGGTAAACGCCGATGTGGTTATTCCCGACGTGCTGGAAAAATCGAAGCTGCGCGAAAAAGACGATCCCGATGCATTGCCCTGGGACGAAGTGCAGCGTTCGCCCTTTACTCTATGGAAAGCGCCTTACGATGTTGATGTGGTGACCCGCAACAGCCAGGCCCGCGTAAACGGTAATGCCGCCTTCAACAGCATCCGTAAAAATACCGACTGGCTGGCCGAACAGAACGATAAGACGTATAACCTCAACATCGATAAATTCAAAGCCGAAAAGAAAAAGATCAGTGCGGCTGTTAAAGAGATTGAAGCCAATAACAAGCTGAAAACGGAACTTTCGGTCGATGATGTGCCGGGTGAAGACCAGCGCTTCGCTACCGATACCGACAAGCTGGAGCGCTACAAAGCCTGGAAGAAAAACCTCCGCTCGGATATTTACCTCGACGAGGCCATCAACACTATTAACGACATGGTCTATCAAAAAAACCTGGCGATGGGCGAAAAGCAACTGAGCAGCCAGCCCGTACAACAATAGTAACGTCAGCCCCGCCGGTACAGCAACTTATACAACTGTATCGCGGCCGACACCAAAAACACAATGCCAACCAGCGTATTCAACAATCGCTGGCTGGCATTGATTTTTTTCAGCAGCCAGCGGCCGCCAAAAATGAAGAGGACCAATCCCGTCAGTGTGCCCAGGGCAATGCCCGCGATATAAACATTGAAATGCCGGCTGTCGTTTTGCAGCAGCCCGGTTGAAAACAGGTAACTGCTCCACGCAAACCAGAACGGTATCTGCGCGGGGTTTACCGCGCTCATGCCCAGCCCCAGCAGGAACCGGTTCAGCCGCTGGTTGAGCACCATGCTTTTCTGTTCACCGGCCCGACGATGGGCCAGCCACAGGCTGCCAACACCCAGTACGGCAAAGATGATAACGGCCGCCCACTCCATATACCGGAACAAAGCCTGGTTCGACAATATCCAGCCGATGCCCTTCAGCGATAACCGCACATAGATAATTTCCACGAGGGCAGCGCCGGCGGCAAACAGCAGCGCTTTCCGGGCGTTTTCCGAAACGGCGATCTGCATCGCGGTGATGTTCAGGTTTCCCAGCGGCAGGCTACCCAGAAAGCTGATACCCATGCCCGTTAGTAACAAAAGCAGGTAATCAGACATATATCGCCCCTATCTTTTTTTCAAATTCACTGTTGTCGCGAAACATCTTTCGCCCCGCGCTGAAGGTCATATAAGGAATGCCGGCCTTGTGCTGCTGCCGCGAAATACGCCAGAGCAGAAACCAGTGCCTGATGATTTCCTTCCAGGCAAAGAACAGGCTATGACGGGGATCGTACATATGGGTAGGTTCAGAACCGGCGCCGTTCAGCTCAATGACGGAGAATTTTTCGCCGTTCTTCAGCTCTTCCCACGAGTTGAACCGGATATCGAGCCGCCCGTAATGAAAACCGGGTACCTGCCTGCAGAGGGCGTCTATCTGGCGGACCAGCCGCTCGTCGGCCAGGTGACTGTCGTCGATGAACCGGGCGCCGCGGGCATGGTTGCCGAAAGACACCAGTTCCAGCCGTTCGCCCCTGCCCGGCACTTCGTGCAGCTTATCGCCATACATCTTTTCGAGGTTGGGCAACTGGAGAATATAGCGCTTTTCGCGGGAAAGCAGTTGACGCACCGTCGAGTTTCCGTCGCCGGTAACCGCCAAAAATTCCTTGCTGACAATGCCGGTTATACGCCCCTTGTCTTCTTTCGGTAAACGGCAATAGAAGATGCCGGCTTCGAGCGGGTGCCCGATCATTTCCTGCACCATGAAATCGAGTGGGCATTCCAGGCAATACCGCTCGAGGTCGCCGTCGTTCAGCAACTTCCGCACACCCCGGCCACGGGCGCCGATATCGGGCTTGGCAATAAGCGGGTAGCTGAATGACTGCCGGCGAATCGCACCGATGGCTTCGCGAGGCGCCATCCCGGCCGGAAAAGAAAGTGTGGCGGGATAGCTACCGGCCGGCAGCAGCGCATAGATGTTCTTTTTCGACTCCATCAGGAACCCGCCGTATTCGATGGTAGGGTTAGCGGCGCTGAAGAAAAAAAACGAGCGCGCCCGCGCGCAGAGCACCAGGAAAATGGGAATAATGGGTCCATATACGGTATTGAACGACCAGTACTCCCAATGGAAGAGCCGGATAAAAAAAGGGCGATGCAATAACTGCCGGAAGAAATTCATAGGCCGGTTGCCAACTGGTAATCAAATGCCATTTCGGTGGTTGACCGGCTGCCGGCACGCAGATCGGTGTACAGCATAGCTGCTTTGTTTTTCTGCAACGCAATACAGGTAGCGCTGACGGTTTGCAGCAGCGGACGGCTGTCGAGCAACTGCTGCGACAGTTGGAAATGCAGGAGGTCTTCCGCCCCTGGCGCCGCATGAAGAAGGCGCCAGTCATGGAATTGCTGTTGCTTTTCCAGGCGTTGTGCGGGTGTATAAAGGGTGGCAGAGGCCCAGAAATGCGGCGTGGTGGCGTCCAGTTGCCGGCTGTGCTTCCGGTATCCGTCCCACCGGTTTTCCCATAAGCGTCCTTCCTGGACAAAAACAATACTGAAAGGTTCTATTTGCTCCAGGTTATACCGCTCGTAATTGTCCTGGAAAAAACCATCCCCCACCAGGTCAAGGAAAACCAGTCCGCGGCTTGCGCGGTAAGTGGTCGCCGGCAGGTGCTTTTCAAAAGCGCCGTTAAACAAAACGGCAGCACCCCCATTTTCATGAACGGCGATCCAGGAGCCGCCCGCCTGGCCGTCGCGCGGAAACAACAACTGCTTTCCGCCGACTGTATGAACGGCCGGCTGCGTCGCCGGTAACCGGTTCGTTTGTTCATCTCTGTTAGAAGCCAGCAGCACCTCGCCGGCTGAAGGCAGGTAAGCTACTGTGCACATTCCTGGCGATACTTGGTGGTAGAAGAAGCCACACCAAATCCGGCAGGCAATACGATGTCGGTCAACTGCAGCACACCCACTTTAATAAGTGCCATATGGTGGATCGTATGCTCCAGGTTATACGCTACTTCACGGTGAAAATTGGTATGAATACTGATCAGCTCGCTGCTGTCTTCGCGGTACGACGCTTCCATCACCAGGTTTTTGTTCGCTTTGCCCAGCGCCTCGTTGATTTCCCGGAGCTGGTGTACAGCCGTGTCTTTATCTGTTTCGACCAGGTGATCTCTCTTCCGTTTCTCGTAATTGACGACACCTGTTTCGTAACCGACCAGCAGGCATTGAAACATTTCGATGATATGCCGGGTATGCTGCCCGATAGTGGCCTGCGACAAGGCCTCGCAGGGCTGGCTGTAATGCACCTGTTTCAGCAATTGCAGTGTCGTGGTGAGCTGGCTGAATACATGCTGGATGGCGATATAAAGCTGCATAGACCGAAAATAATACTTATATCACGCAAATACGAGGCCGCAAATCATTTGGCATAGATTTTCAGGTTCACGGTAGCTTCGTCGGCCATCGCCAGGCTGCTGCTGCCCACCTGGTAAGCCAGGCGGTTCACCGCAAAGCTTCCTTCAAACAACCAGTAATCCCCTTCTTTTCTAACGGCAAAGGGTATCTCTATCGTACCGCTGGCGCCGTGCATATCGAGGGTAGCGTGCAGCCGATACAACCCGTTGCCGGCGGCTTCGGCACGGGTTGCCCTGACCCGGATCAGGGGATACCGCTCACAATCGAAGAAGTCGGCGCTGCGCAGGTGGCTGTCCCTTTTTCGGTTGCCGGTATTGATGCTGGCGGCCTGTAGAGAAACATCGAACTTCGCCTGTTGCGGCCGGCCGGCATCGAAGCTGATATCACCCGTCGGCGGGCTGAAGCTTCCCTGCACGGCGAAGCCGAAATTCCTGATCGTAAACTTTACGGTCGACAACTTACCATCGGGGTGCAGCACAGCATCCTGCGACAACGCTGCATGCGTGGCAACCGACAGCAACAGCACTGTAAGCATGGTTCTCATGCAGTCAATTTACAGTAGATTTACAAAAAAACGTTATGCAGGTTCCGAGTATGGCAGAGATGGCAGCCAACGGAGAAAGTCCGGACGTGCTTTTCTGGGTAGGCTGCGCCGGCAGCTTCGACCAGCGCGCGCAAAAAATATCCCGGGCGTTTACATTGATCTTGCAAAAGATCGGCATACGTTTCGCCATTCTGGGCAAGGAGGAGATGTGTACGGGCGATCCGGCCCGGCGCGCCGGAAACGAGTTCCTGTTCCAGATGATGGCCTACCAGAACATACAGGTGCTGAACGGGTACGGCATCAAAAAGATCGTTACGACCTGCCCGCACTGCTTCAACACGCTCAAAAATGAATACCCCGAACTCGGCGGCAGATACGAAGTGATACACCATGCTGAATTTTTACAGCAACTGATCAACGAAGGGAAGATCCGGATGGCCGAAGGCGGGCCTTTCAAAGGGAAAAAGATCAGCTTTCACGACAGTTGTTACCTGGGCCGCGCCAACAATATTTATGAAGCGCCGCGCCAGGTGCTGGAAACGCTCGATGCAGAGCTGGTGGAGATGAAGCGTTGCCGCAGCAACGGTCTCTGCTGCGGCGCGGGGGGCGCACAGATGTTCAAGGAAGAGGAAAACGGCACCCGCCGCATCAACATCGAACGGACCGACGAAGCGCTCGACACGGGCGCTACGGTCATTGCATCGGCTTGTCCCTTCTGCAATACCATGCTGACCGACGGGGTCAAAAACAGGGAAAAAGAGAACGAGGTCAGCGTTATGGACATTGCGGAGCTGGTCGCCGCCAGCCTGGCCTGATTTCTGAACGATCGTCGTACCTTCGCCGCATGAATTTGTCTTACCGCGAACTGCTCCCCGCCCATTTTGCACCCGGCGCCAGGGTTTGGGTATATCAGTGCAACCGCCTGCTCAGCATGGGCGAAACCCTTGAGGCCGATGCCATGCTGCAGGAATTTGTTGCCCAGTGGCATACCCATGGCGCTTCCGTGCAGGGCTTTGCCACCATCTTCTTCGGGCAATTTGTTATTCTCATGG
>JAKPBL010000112.1 GCA_029778965.1 Bacteroidota bacterium | reverse complement strand
GGTGTGTATTATTTCGAAAACCAGAAGAATGAAGTCGTGTATGTGGGGAAAGCCGTCAGCCTGAAAAAAAGGGTGCGCAGCCATTTTTCGAACAACGATGGCAGTCGCCGCAAGCAGGAACTGCTGCGGCAGGTGCATAATATCCGTTATACCGCCTGTTACAGCGAGTTGATGGCGCTGATACTGGAAAGCCATGAGATCAGGCGCTTATGGCCGGTCTTTAACCGCAGCCAGAAGCGATTCCACCACAAGTTTGGGTTATATAGCTATGAAGACAGCAGGGGGTATGTTCGGCTGACCATTGAAAAAAGAAGAAGCTGTCTTCCTGCTATTTATACGTTCGATTATATGCCCGAGGGCGTAAATTATCTCCGGAAACTGGTGCCGGAAGCGGCGGAAGGGGTGGAAGAACCGGCGGCTTTGTATAACGCCCGGATAGAAGGAGCCATCCTGGCCGTTACACAAAGCCTGCCTAGTTTTGTTCTTCTGGAAAAAGACCCGTTGCATCCTGAACAGGGCGCAGCGTATCTTTTGGAAAAGGGAAAATTCTGGGGAATGGGTTACGTCAGCAAATCGGTAGTACTGTCAACTGAAATAGACTATTGGAAGCAAATACTTGAACCATCACCCGATAATGATTATATACGGGGACTACTGTATCAATTTGCCACTAAAAAATCCATCCTCCGGCTGGATTTGCATACCTGATGCCTCCAGCCCTGTCCGTCCAGTCCTTATAGTTTATTGCCAAACATACCAGGTAATGGCAGCAATAGTGCCATACAGGGCAACAACGATCAGCAACAGTTTTGCGGTACTGGCCTGGGAAAGGTCAAACAAACGTCTCATAGTAAACCATTTAAACTTTAAAAAATAGAAAGCACGGGACAATGGTTTCAAGGGATCGGTGGAGACAGAGTAACGGTAAAAATTACCGGATAATATGCAAGCTATAAAATATTTCCGGAATTTACAAATCCTGTATTTTGGGGGCAAATATTCGACATGGAAAGACAGATCAGCGCCTGGTTCAGCCCCGCGCTTCAAAAAGAAATGCCCATTGCGGTATATGGCCATTACGGCACCGCGCTGCTGCTCATCCCCACGGCCGCTGCCGATTACCTCGAATATGAGCGGTTCCAACTGATAGAATCCATCAGGCCTTTTATCGACGGCGGTAAATTCAAGGTTTTTTCGATCGACAGCATCAACCGGGAAAGCTGGATGAACAACGAAATGGATCCCCGCCACAAGTCCATCCGCCACCAGCAATGGAACGAATATGTATTTTCGGAAGTGATTCCGTTTATCCGGCATCATACCAGTGCTGAAACGCCCATTATTACGGCCGGCGCTTCGTTCGGCGCCCTGCATTCGGCCAATCTTTTCTTCAGAAGGCCCGACCTGCTAAACGGTTGTATTGCCATGAGCGGGGTCTATGACCTGACGGAATACACCAAAGGCTATTTCGATGAAGACGTGTATTTCAACAGTCCCTGTCATTACCTGCCCAACCTGACCGACCACCATATCCTGGAACAGATCCGGCAGTCGCACCATATCCATCTGCTCAGCGGAAGCGGCGCTTTTGAAGATCCAGAGGGGGCACGCCGGCTGGCTGGCATATTGTACAGCAAGAATATCTGGTACGAGCTGGATATCTGGGGCGCCGATATTACGCACGACTGGCCGACCTGGCGCTCCATGCTGCCGCATTATCTGGGTACCCGTTTTTAGCAGTATTGGTCGAGGTACCCGATAAAACTGCTGCGTGGTATCATACGGGCGCCCAGCGAAGCCAGGTGGTCGGTATATACCTGGCAGTCGATGAGCGCCGTGCCTTCCTGTTGCAGGTATTGCACCCACCTGATAAAAGCGAATTTGCTGGCATTGGAAACCCGGGCAAACATACTTTCGCCGAAGAATACCCGGCCCAGGCGGATGCCGTAGAGTCCGCCGGCAAGCTGGTCGCCGGCCCAGGCCTCGGCACTCCACGCAACCCCCAATGTGTGCAGCTTTGTATAAGCATCGATTATATGGTCGTTGATCCAGGTGCCTTGCTGCCCCGGTCGCCTGGCCTGCCTGCACTGTGCCATGACTTCGCTGAAACGTTCATTGATGCTGAAACGGAACTTTTGTCCGTTCAGAACGGGGCGCATGCTTTTTTGAACCAGCAGTTCATCGGGAAATAACACAAAACGGGGGTCGGGGCACCACCAGGCGATAGGTGGTTCATCGTACCAGGGAAAGATACCGGAACGATAAGCGTGCAGCAGGCGTTCCACGCTCAGGTCACCGCCCACTGCCAGCAGGCCATCGGGCTCGGCCAGCTCCACCGGCGGGAATACAGGGGTCTCGTCAAGTAAGAAGAGAGCCACTCAGGCGGTAATTTCAATGGTGGCGCCGATACCCCGGTCGGTAATGGCGTCGCACATCGGCTTCAGTTCGTCGTAGCCGCCGTTTTTGACGCCGTATTTACCTTTGGTGTGGATCAGCATGGCACACTGTTCGGCCTGCTCGGGCGAATGTCCGCAAACACTGATCAGGGTTTCTATCACCCACTCAAACGTATTTACCTCATCGTTCCACACGATCAACTGGTACGGCGACGTAACATCGGTAAGCACATCCACATTTTCTTTCAGCTCGTGCTCCTGATCATCTTTATAATTGCGCATCCATGGAACTTTGGCACTAAATTATAGAACAATTGTAATTTTAGCCAGGTATTGTGCGATTAAGTATCGTGTATGGAACAAACTGAAACCACCACAGGCGTTATTTCGGATAATGAATCGGCCCAAGCGGCGATCGTATTGCCTATTTACCTGGCCGACCATGGATTGGACTACCTGGTTGAGCTGGTAAAACAGATCCGGCCTGTGCGGCCCGGGCAGGTTGCCAAAGCGGAACAGAAATTCCGGGCCTTGTTGTTCCAGTTGCAGAAGGATCCCGCGGCAATGATCACACTGCGCACTGCGCTGCGCTCGGTATTTATCAAAAGCGAAGTATTGCCGGCGCTGACCGATAGCGGATTGATCGGCTCGCGGGGATTTGTGCAGGAACTGGGCAGCAAACTCAAACACAAGCTGCTGCCCGAGGTACAGGATCCGTCAGATTTTCTTTTTGTGATCAGCCATGTGTTCTATAAGAACACTGACTACCAGTGGGTTAAGGCCATCGACCCCGAGCTATGGAAAAAATTCTTCCGGCTGCTGCGGGTCTATATCAACATGAACGACGAGGCGCTGATTGGTCAGTTACACCAGGCATTGCGCATTCTCAGCTTTCGTGTTACCACGCTGGGACTGGAAAAAGAAGTGGCCCGCCGCTTCGGTAATAACAAAAACGCCATTGGTCCTTTTCTCGAGCAGAACCGGCTCGTCAATATGTACCTCGAAAACCAACACTTCGGTACGCCCGACACACAATTGGTATTGTACAATGTACAAGAGCAGCTTTACAATTGCCGGCAGAGTGTGATCTGGCTGCGCGACCAGAAGCTGTACCAGGGCACCAGTCTTGCCCAGACTTTTGTAACGACGCGCATTCTTCAAATGATAGAGCGCATGCTGCTGATTGCGGATGTGCTTGACCGTGATAACAAGCTCGATGAAGACCGGTTCATCAGTTATTTCATCACAGTGGTCACCAACGAAAACAAACGAAACAGCCTGCGCGATTTCCTGTCTGACAACCTGGGCCTGCTTGCTTACCAGATTGCCGAGCATAAGGGCAAAAAAGGGGAGAAGTTCATTACAACGAACCGGGAAGAATATCGTTTGATGTTCCGGAGCGCGGTAGGCGGTGGCGTGATCATCAGTTTTGTAGCCGTGATCAAAATATTGCTGGGCAAGCTGTCGCTGCCGCCTTTCTGGATGGGTACCGCATACAGTGTCAACTATTCGCTCGGTTTTATTGCGATGGATCGAACCGGTACGACGCTGGCTACCAAGCAGCCGGCTTATACCGCGTCGGCGGTGGCGCTGTCGCTCGACAGTAAAAAGAATGCCGGCAAGACCGACCTGCACCGGTTTTCCATCGCCATTGTTAATATCGTCAGAAGCCAGACGGCTTCATTTGCAGGCAACCTGCTGGTGGTGTTTCCGTTGAGCTACGGCATTGTATGGCTGATGGACTATGTTGCCGGGTACCGGATCGTTAACCAGGAGCAGGCGTTTAGATTATTGGAGAGCCAGCACCCCTGGCATTCTTTTTCCTTGCTGTATGCCTGCTTCACGGGGGTATTTCTGTTCTTAAGCGGTATTATCTCCGGTTATGTGGAGAATCATATTGTATTTGGCCGTCTGACCGAAAGGCTGCGGCAGCATCCGGTGCTCAGCCATAGTATGTCGTCCAAACGAATGAACCGGCTGATCGATTTTGTGCATACATACGCCGCTGCTTTTACCGGTAGCCTGGCGCTTGGTTTTTTCCTGGGCATGTCGGCATCGGTGGGAAAGATTTTCGGGATACCATTTGATATACGCCATATTACCATTTCGGCCGGCAGCACCGCCATCGGCTTCTTTGGTACGGCGCACCAGGTCGACTGGCTGTATATGCTGGTAGTGGTGATGGGTGTGCTGGGCATCGGCTTTATTAATTTCTTTGTTAGCTTTTCCCTGGCTTTTTTCGTGGCCGTGCGGTCGCGGGGCATCGAGCTGCGTGAATACCCCGAACTGTTCTCCCATATCTGGCGGTACATCCGCAAGCACCCGATGGACTTGTTTTTTCCGCCGAAAAAAACCCGGCGGGCGGAATCACTGCACGAGGATGATCAGGTGACAAGCGGGCAAAAAAAATCCGATACCGGGAATGGTATCGGATAAGAGTGGGAGCACACGGATTCGAACCGCGGACCCGCTGCTTGTAAGGCAGCTGCTCTGAACCAGCTGAGCTATGCTCCCGAAAAATTTCCAAGAACTTCCCCAACGACAACGCCATTTGGGTTGGCAAAGATAAGGGCTCGTGCTTTATTTCAAAATATTTTTTGCTAAAGCTGCCAGTCGATCAGGTCATTCACCCAGTCTTCGCGATAAGGTGTGCTGACCCGGATATAGTTGTCGGTATATCCTTCCATCATGCCGTTTTTTGCATGCCCTTCGAACAATACTTTGCGGTGCTGGCCGCGGTGCCGCTCCTGGAAATATTGCTGCTTCATGTAACTCAGGTTACGCAGGGTTTTATTCCGTTCATGGCGTTGGCTCATGGGCACCACCGGCTTGATGTCAAGCGCCACTGT
>JAKPBL010000091.1 GCA_029778965.1 Bacteroidota bacterium | reverse complement strand
GACCTGGCGTTCAGCAGCTTTGTGATCGTTTTTCTGTTGTCGTGGCTGATACCCATCATGGCGATCCTGATTAAACTGGGTTCAAAAGGCCCGGTGTTTTTCACGCAATACCGGTCGGGTAAAAACAACCAGCCTTTTCTGTGTTATAAATTCAGGAGCCTGAAGATGAGCGATGATGCCGACAAGAAACAGGTAACGAAGAACGACAGCCGCATGACGCCGCTGGGCGCCTTTATGCGCAAGACCAATATCGACGAATTGCCGCAGTTCCTCAACGTGTTCATGGGGCATATGAGTGTGGTGGGGCCGCGCCCGCACATGCTCAAGCATACCGAAGATTTCTCGAACATCTACAAGCAATACATGGTTCGCCACTTTGTGAAGCCAGGTGTTACCGGCTGGGCACAGGTGAACGGCTTCAGGGGCGAGATCAAAGACGATGATTTTCTGATCAAGCGCATCCAGTACGACCTGTGGTATATGGAAAACTGGAGCGTATGGCTTGACTTCAAGATCATCGGGATGACGATCTTCACCTCCATCCGCGGCGACGAGAACGCTTATTAGGGCTTTTCTACCCGCACGCGGGTTGCATAAAAACGCGCCAGGCTGTCGCGCTTCCGCAGGGTGTCTGCTGCGGTGGCCGGCAGCCTGAAATATATCCGGGCATACCCTTCGGCCGTGCTGTCGAGGGTTACTCTTTTCCCCAGCTCTCTCAATTGGGCGTACCGGCGCTGCGCATATTCCCTGTTCTGCGAATAAACGATGATGAAATTCCATTCTTCGGCGGCACCATTAATAACGGTTACCGCCGTTCCCTGTCTGGCCGAGTCGTTCACATGCGATGCTAAGCTGTCGAGCAGGGTAGCATGGCTGCCGGTATCGGCAACGGTAACGGCGGTGTCGGCAACCGGTTGAACAACGGCCGCTTCTTCGGGTTTGTCGGGTTGCCGGTTCAGGTACCAAACGCCCGCCGCAATCAGTGCAATGGTAAGCACGGCCAGGCCTATGATGGCGCCTTTACGCGAACCGTTGCTGCGCGGCTCGTAGCGCTTGTCTTCAAAAGCAGAAACCGGCCTGTTTTCGGGCAAAGTATCTTCCAGCCTTTCAACCGGCATGGCGCCGGCAGTGAATTCCAGGCTTCCTTCTCTCGACTTTACCAATGTTCCCACCCCTTCAATAAACATCTGCTTGCCGATATTCAGGAACTGCCGGTTCAGCATGATGTACGATTCTATATCGCTTTTCGCGAGCGAAGACATCTTGCCGGTATGCGTTTTCACGAATTCGATAAAGGAAGGATCTATTTCCCTGTCTGACTGGTTCTCAAACTTGAAGCCACCGCCTTCCAGCGCAAATGTTCCGATGCCGGGCAGGCTTAGCCGCTTGTTTTCCTGCAGGAAATGGGCCACCAAAAGATCAATTTTCAAGGCAATACTATATTGGTTGTCCACAAAATAAGCAAAAATGCAACGTACCTTTGCCGAAATAGGAAAGGATGTACACGCAGGAAGAAAAGGCCTTCATGGAATACTGGGAGAAAAACCGCGGTAAATCGAAAAAACAACTGCGGCAATGGCTCTTCGGCATTCCTTTCGGCCTGGCCATTGTGATACCAACCCTGCTGAATTTTTCGAGCGACTGGTATAAAAGAGCCAAGATGGAGGCCAATTCAGTAAACCCGCTGGTGATCTTGGTGGCCATGCTTACCATTGTTGCTTTTGTGACTGTTTTCTACCGGTATTACCAGCGCGACCGGTTTGAACAACGCTACCTGGAACTCAAAGCGAGGGAAGAAGACGATGCGCCCGAATCGGCCGACCCGCGTTAAAGAGCCCTTAAAAAACCGGCAGAACGGCCGCTATGCAACAGTTTCGGCCCGATAGTGGTCTATAACGGTACAATCCCGCTATATTCGCGCAAAACTATTGATTTTCATGATGAATAAACTGAGGATAATGTTGCTGGTTGCCGGGACTTTTGTGCTGGCCCTCGCCTGTTCCAAGTCGAGCACCAGCAGCAGTTGTGCCAATGTACCCGTTGCCAACGATGTCGATTCCATTAATTATTACATCCGGGAACACCAACTGGAAAATGTGCTGAAAGATCCTTCGGGCCTGTACTACCAGGTACTCCAGCCCGGTACGGGCCGCTTTCCGACGGTAAGCTCAAGGGTTTATATCAAGTATACGGGCCACCTCATCAATGGAACTGTATTTGACCAAAACCAGGATGCACTAACCACGGGCTGGGTGCTGAGCACGCTGATTCCCGGCTGGCAGATAGGCATTCCCAAAATCAATATGGGGGGTAAGATCAGGCTCCTGGTACCGTCGGCACTGGGATACGGTTGCCGTGGCAGCGGCACCGCAATACCGCCCAATTCCGTGCTGATTTTTGACGTGGAACTGGCGGATTTCGATTAAGTTCGCTGCATGCCCGCAGCAGAATCGATCTCTGTTTTTGATATTTTTAAGATAGGCGTCGGCCCCTCGAGCTCCCATACATTGGGGCCCTGGCGGGCCGCTCGTTTTTTCCTGCAGCAACTGCGCGATAAACAGCAATTGCAGCAGGTAGTATCGCTGTCGGTATTGCTGTACGGCTCGCTGGCAAAAACGGGGCGGGGCCACGGTACCGACATCGCCGTAATGATGGGGCTACTCGATGAAGACCCCGTTACCTGCGATGTGGATGCCATCAACGATACCATCGCCCAACTACGCAGTCATAAAACCATGCGGCTGGGCGGTGAGAAGACCATCGATTTCGATCCGGCCACGCAGTTGGTTTTCCTGGTGCAGGAGAGCCTGCCTTACCATCCCAATGCCATGAGTTTTCTACTGCGGCTCGATACCGGTGAAGAGCTGGCCAGCACCTGGTACTCGGTGGGCGGCGGCTTTGTGCAACAAGAGGGCGTGGTGGCTGCGGCGAGCGACCAGGTGCAATTGCCTTTCCCGATAGACACTGCTGAGCAGCTACTGCACTGGTGCCGTAAAACCGGCCTGGCCATCCATGAAATTGTGAGCGAGAACGAACTGGGCTGGCGACCGGAAGACCAAACCCGCGCGGGACTGGCGCAGTTATGGTCGGTGATGCAGGAATGTATTTACAAAGGCTGTCACCAGGAGGGCGTGCTTCCCGGCGGGCTCGAAGTGAAACGCCGCGCACCGGCGCTGAACAGGAAACTGTTGCATGAGGCGTCTTATACCGGTTTCGATAGCTGGCTCAAGGCCATTCGTGAAGGTGGGAACGGGTTTACCTATACGCTCGATTGGGTGAGTTGTTTCGCCCTGGCGGTAAACGAGCAAAATGCTTCTTTTGGTCGTGTGGTAACGGCGCCCACCAATGGAGCAGCCGGGGTTATACCCGCGGTATTGTTTTACTATGTAGTGTTTGCCGGAGGCGATGACCCCGTGAAGATCAACCAGTTTTTACTCACGGCATCGGAGATCGGCAGCATCTTTAAAAAGGGCGCCACCATTTCTGCGGCCATGGGCGGCTGCCAGGCCGAGATCGGCGTGTCGAGCGCCATGGCGGCGGGTGCGCTGACAGAATCGCTGGGTGGCACCCAGCGGCAGGCGCTGATGGCAGCGGAGATCGCCATGGAGCATCACCTGGGGCTTACCTGCGACCCGATCGGCGGGCTGGTGCAGGTGCCCTGCATCGAACGCAACACCATGGGCGCTATCAAGGCCATTACCGCGGCGCAGCTTGCCTTGCAAAGTGCGCCCGATTATGCGAAGGTATCGCTCGATACCGTGGTGAAAACCATGTGGGAAACGGCGCTGGACATGAACAGCAAATACAAGGAAACAGCCGATGGCGGCCTCGCCATCAATATCCCTATCAGTTTGCCGGAGTGCTGATGCTTTTGCGCTGCGGGATTTGCCGTATGGTCAGGATCACTGCGGTAACGGTTAGCAGCAGCATTGCGTCTGTCACGTTGTTTTCCAGGAAAGCCCTTTCGGCCAGAATACCGACCAGCATGATAAGCATAAGCATTACCACCGTAACGGCAGAGGGCAATGACTTGTGAGAAGTCATATCATAAAGTTTATGAAGTTTGAAGAAAGGATGATGGTCGTCCCCGGGTGGCGCTTTTCAGCCCCATGCCGGGGCAAACGTACCAAAGGCCTTTTGCGACGGGAAGAAGTGCAGCCAGTTAATGGTACTGCACCCGGAGAGCGGTATGGCAATCGTCGGCGTCATGCATTTTCAATATACCACAAAAAGCGTTACCGCCACATTAAGATTTCATCCGGGTAAAAAAGCGGGTCAGTTTTTTGTTTTTGCCAATATCCAGACGGCTATATCTTCCGCCGGGCAGTTTGAGCAGGCCGTACCAGTCGCCCAGTATGTTTTGTGCGGGAAGGCTGAATAAGAAGCTGCTGCAAAGCAGCAGCAAGAATATCTTTCCATAGGCTCAAGCCATTTCAAATTCCTTCACCACTTTGTACAACGTATCACGCTCTACCGGTTTGCGGCCGGCCTGGCGGATCAGCGTCACCAGTTGCTCGGTGGTCATCGAGGGATTCTGTTCTTCCGAACCGGCCATCGAATAGATCTTGGTAGAGTCGTCGATCGTGCCGTCGATATCATTGACGCCGAACGACAACGTAAGCTGCGCCTTGTTGCGACCCAGCATAGGCCAGTACGCTTTCAGGTGGGGGAAATTATCCATGTAAATGCGGGCCATCGCATACATCTTCATGTCTTCCACCGTGCTGGATTCGGGCACATAACTCATCTCGTTGTCTTTGTTGCGGAACTTGAGCGGGATGAAAGTGTTGAAGCCGCCGGTTTCGTCCTGCAGGCTACGCAGCCTTTCCATGTGATCGATACGATGCGCATAGGTTTCGATATGCCCGTACAGCATGGTGGCATTGCTGTGCATGCCGAGGTTGTGCGCCGCGCGGTGAATGCGCAGCCAGCCTTCCGCATCCACTTTATCGTCGCAGATCTGCGAGCGGATTTCGGGTGCAAAGATCTCGGCGCCGCCACCGGGTAAAGAATCAAGTCCCGCTTCGTGCAATTCGCGCATGCCTTCTTCCGGCGTCAGCTTCGCCTTGCGGAACATATAGTCCAGCTCCACCGGTGTAAACGCCTTGATGTGCAGATCGGGCCGGTGCGCCCGGATCTTCTGCAGCAGGTCTTTGAAGAAAGCCATGGTGAGCTTGGGGTGTACACCCCCTACAATATGTACTTCGGTAACCGGCTGGCCGTCGTATTTCTTAACGATGTCGAGCATCTGGTCGGTGGTCAGCTCCCAGCCCTCTTCCTTGTGCGCATAGAGGCGCGAATAAGAGCAGAATTTACAACTGAACACACAGACATTGGTGGGTTCGATATGGAAGTTCCGGTTGAAATAGGTGTTATTGCCGTGTTTTTGCTCCCGCACATGGTTGGCCAGGGCGCCCAGCCAGGCCACAGAACCGTGCTCGAAGAGGTAAACGCCTTCGTCCGGGCTGATCCGTGTTCCGTCTATCACTTTCTGGCCTATGCGCTGCAGGGTGCTGTTGTTTGTTGCCAATGCATTGTAAACCGACGTTGTCATGTGCTTCCGTTTCAGTGACAAAGTTATACTATCTTGGGGTGAACAAAAACGATACTGCATGGCGCGCTTCCAGGGAGTTCTGGGCATTCTGCTGATTCTGGGTATTGCCTGGCTTTTTTCCAACAATAAGAAAAGAATAAACCTGCGGGTTGTTGGCAGCGGGCTGGCTTTGCAGCTTGTTCTTGCCGTGCTGATATTGAAAGTACCGGCGGTTACGCGGTTTTTTCAGTACCTGGGCAGGGGCATGGAAAAGATTGAGCATTTCGCCCGGCAGGGCGCTTCCTTTGTGTATGGCGGTATTGCCACGCCCACGCCCGACGGAGGCATCGCCAATTATGCGGTATCGGGCTTTGTGTTCGCGTTTAATGTAACGGCCACCATCATACTGGTATGCGCGCTGGTAGCGGTATTCTATCATTTCGGCATCATGCAAAGAATTGTGGCATTGATCGCCCGTGCCATGAACTGGGTGATGCGGGTAAGCGGCGCCGAAGCGCTGAGTAATGTAGCCAGCGCTTTCGTGGGGCAGGTGGAAGCCCAGGTGATGATCCGTCCCTATATTCCCACCATGACCATGAGCGAGCTGCTGGCCAGCATGAGCGGCAGCATGGCCTGCATTGCGGGCGGCATCCTGGTGGTTTATGCGAACATGGGCGTACAGGCGGGTATGGACCTGGCGCCCAAGCTGATCATGGCCAGCCTGATGGCGGCGCCGGGTGCGCTGGT
>JAKPBL010000078.1 GCA_029778965.1 Bacteroidota bacterium | reverse complement strand
CTCCATTGCTTTGAAAATGCGGGTTTCACCGCTGGCGGTGCGGTAGGAGCGGATGCCTTCGAATACGGCGTAGCCGTAATGCAGCGACTGGCTGTACAGGTCTGTTTTGGCATCGGCTGCGCGCACGATGTCGCCATTCAGGTAGAGCACTGTGTGCTCATTGTAATAGCTGTTTCCTTTTACGTAGTTACCCATGTTGTTTTTATTTGACGGTGTTTGATTGCAGGTACAAAAAAACGGCCCGCCCTGGTGGAGGCGGACCGTCAATATTGCGTTTAAGTATTTACAAGATCAGACCACCTCCCGAACAACAGGAATGACGAGCACCACCACGACGATAATCGCGTTGAGTAGAATGCTTGCTATGTTCCTGTTTTGGGTCATGTGATCGTGCAGAACACGAATATAACGACCTGCCTCCGAAAAAAAAAGAACTAAACGACTTTTTTATATGATCGTCGATTTGCGCAATTGGATATTTTCCTCGTGCAACTGCGAGGGCGACTTATCTACGATCAGGTCGGCAATCATATCGCCGATAGTGGTCGTGAAATAAAAGTTCACGGGGTCTATATCCTTTGTTACAAATCCGTTATGAATGGTCCATTCTACCGCCAGCCTAACTTTGCCGGCTTCTTCCGCAAGACCGAAATGATCCAGCAGCATAGCTGCGCTCAATATGGCGCCGAGCGGGTTGGCAATGTCTTTGCCTGCTGCCTGCGGATAGGCGCCGTGGATCGGTTCGAACAATGCATGCCTGTCGCCAACGGCTGCAGATGGCAGCATGCCGATAGAGCCGCCGAATACGCTGGCTTCGGCGCTCAGTATATCACCGAACATGTTTTCTACCAGGATCACGTCAAACTGGCGTGGCTGCAGAATGAGTTTGGTGGCCGCATTGTCGACAAACATATAATCGACCATCACTTCCCGGTATTGCCGGGCTATTTCCTGCACTGTTTTGCGCCAGAGCCTGGAGGTTTCCAGTACATTGGCCTTATCGATCAGGGTCAGCTTGCCGCGGCGCTGTTTGGCATATTGAAAAGCGAGGTGCGCCACACGTTCTATTTCAGACCGGTTATAGACGCATTCGTCGGTAGCGCGGTCGCCGGTATCTGACAAGGTTTTGTGACCGAAATAAATGCCGCCTGTCAGCTCGCGGATGATCATGATATCCACACCATCGAGCTGCGATGGCTTGAGGGCCGACAGGTGTGCGAGCGACGGGTACGATTTTACCGGGCGGATATTGGCATACAGGCCCATGGCCTTGCGCAACCGCAACAGGCCCTGTTCGGGACGAACCGTTGTCAACGGATTGTTGTCGAATTTAGGATGGCCTACCGCACCTACAATAGTGGCGTCTGACGACAGGCAGGCTTCGATGGTGGCTTCGGGCAGGGGATCGCCGGTTTTATCAATGGCTTCGGCGCCCATGCTCAGGTATTGGTAACGGAAGCGATGGCCGTATACACGGGCGATGGCATCCAGCACCTTGGTTCCCTGCTTGGTAACTTCCGGCCCGATGCCGTCTCCAAATATTACACTGATCTTTTTTTCCATGCTCAGGCGCTGATGGCTTTTTCGGGTTGATAGGAAGAGGTTATTGCACGGCCGTTCTGCAGTTCCAGTTTATACTGAACGCAGTCGGGCAATTCGGTTTCATAATGCGTTACATAAATCAGGCTGCGACCAGGGTCTTCGCTCAACCGGTTGATGGCGGCAGTAAATGCTTTCTGCTGGCCGTCAGACAATCCCTGGCAGGGTTCGTCGAGAATCAGCAATACCGGGTTCTTCACCATCGCCCGCGCCAGCAGGGCCATGCGCTGCTGGCTGGTCGACAATTGCCAGATGGGTTGATCGGCGTCGGCGATGAGGTGGAAGGTATGCAGCCAACGGCGAACGGTTTGCTCCTGTTCGGGTGTTAAAGACCTGAACAGGCCGATAGTATCAAAAAGACCGGAGGCCACGGCCTGGAATACTGTGCTGTTGCGGTCGAAATACCATTGCAGCTCGGGAGAAACATACCCGATGTTTTGTTTGATATCCCAAATGGTTTCACCGGTTCCGCGTACCCGGTCGAACAGCACCAGGTTATTCGCATAAGCCTTGGGGTTGTCGCCGTTGATGAGACTGATCAGGGTCGATTTGCCAGAGCCATTCACGCCTTTCAGCCACCAGGCCTCGCCGGGCCGTATGGTCCAGTTGACATCGGAAAGCAACACCCGTTCCTCGTAGCGGATGCTGGCGTTTGTCATTTGCACGAGGCAGCCAAGACCGGTGTTTACCAACGGCAAGCCGGCCGGCAATTCGATGCGGCCATTATCGGGTAGCTGGTAACGGCCCTCTATGTGCAGGATTTTATTGAAGCAGGCAGGCGCCTGCGCCTTGTCGCAGATCATGATGAACTGCATACCGGTGGCCGCCTTTTTCTCGATCAGCCCGCGGAGCAATTGCCGGCTTCGGGTATCCATTCCCGTGAACGGCTCGTCGAGTATCATGATATCGGGCTCCTGTAAAAATGCACGGATCAGTTGAAAGCGTTTATGCTCACCGCTTGAAAGGTGCAGCAGGGGCGAATCAAGGTGCTCTTCCATAGCGAACAGTTGTAACAGGGGTTGCCACTGTTCTGCTTTGCTGCCGGTCTTCTCCAGCTCTTCGCGAACGGAGGCGGCATCATCGCTGTCGATGCTGTTGAAGCGCTGCTGGTAATAAAAGTTGTTTACGTTCGAGCGATTGTTGAAATGGTAATGTTGTTGTACCCGCTGGATACGCGGCGACACGGCTTCGCCGTTGCGAAAGAAAGCCAGCGTTCCTTCATGAAAAAGCTCTTTGGTAAATGCTTTGGTCAGCAGGGTTTTACCCGATCCGGGATCGCCGGTAATCAATAGCTGCTCTCCCGGTTCGATGGTAAATGAAACAGGGCCCAGCACCTGGCGGTTGCGCCAGCGCAATGCGATTTGCTGTGCTATGGTCCGGATTCCGTTCATCGATCAGGCGGTTACTGCCTTTTCCTGTTGTGCTTTGGCCAGTTGATGGAGGTCATCGTCGCCTACTTCTTTTTTGGTATCGGCCACTGCGAGGAATTGCTCATACAGCGTATCGATATCGTTGCGGGTGAAACTATAGCCAAGTTTCTGGAAACGATAGGCGAGGGCGCTGCGGCCGCTGCGGGCGGTCAGCACGATCTTGGAGCTGTCCGCACCTACTTCTTCAGGCGCGATGATTTCGTAGGTAGTAGTGTCTTTCAGGAAGCCGTCCTGGTGAATGCCCGATGAATGCGAGAAGGCATTGGCGCCTACGATGGCTTTATTCGGCTGCACCGGCATGCGCATGGTATCGGCGACCTTGCGGCTCATCGGGTTGAGCTGTTTGGCGTTGATGCCGGTATAGAAGCCGAGGGTTTGCTGGTGTTGCTTTATGATCATCACCACTTCTTCGAGCGATGTGTTACCGGCGCGTTCACCGAGACCGTTGATGGTACACTCGATCTGGCGGGCGCCTGCGATAATGCCGGCGATCGAATTGGCGGTGGCCAGTCCCAAGTCGTTATGGCAATGGCAGCTCAGCACGGCTTTGTCTACATTCTTCACATTATTGACCAGGAAAGCGATCTTTTCGCCGTATTGGTACGGCAGACAATAGCCGGTGGTGTCGGGTATATTTACAGTAGTGGCGCCGGCTGCAATGACGGCTTCCACCACACGGGCGAGATATTCGTTGTCGGTGCGGCCCGCATCTTCGGCAAAAAATTCCACATCGTCGGTAAAGTTGCGGGCCCATTTTACTGCCTGGGCCGCACGTTGCAGAATATCTTCGCGGTTGGAATTGAATTTGGATTTAATATGAAAGTCGCTGGTGCCGATGCCGGTATGGATACGGCGACGGGCAGCCGGTTTCAGCGCCTCGGCGGCCACTTCAATGTCTTTCTGAACGGCGCGGGTGAGGCCGCACACCACCGTGGTCTTCAACAGCCGCGCGATCTCATTCACGGCGTCAAAGTCGCCGGGAGAGGAAATAGGAAAGCCGGCTTCCAGGATATCAACGCCCAGGGCCTCGAGTTCGAGCGCCAGCTCGATCTTTTCCTTTTTGTTCAGCTTACATCCCGGAACCTGCTCGCCATCGCGGAGGGTAGTGTCAAAAATGAATATCTTCTTATCCATAAGTGTGTGCTATGTTTGTGAAAATCAGTTGCCTGCCTGTCGAAATTACCATTCGGCAAAAGGCCGATAAAATCAAATTGGCCCGGAAATTACACCCGTAAAATTGGGTCAAAATGGCTGAAACCCAATACAGGCAAGGATTTTAAACGGTAGTAATTACGATGCCCAACCGCTCAGTAGATACGGTATTCCAGTTGGTCAAAACCCTGGAAAAGTCGGAAAAACGGAATTTCAAGCTCTATGCCACCCGGAACTCTTCGGCAGAGAGCCTGAAAGTCATAGCGTTATTCGACGCTCTCGATAAGATGAGCGAGTACGACGAAGCCGTATTGCTGAAGAAGACCCCCGGTATAAAAAAGCAGCAGCTTAGCAACCTGAAGGCGCACCTCTACCGGCAGATATTAAGCAGCCTGCGCCTGTTGCGCGACGATCAATCGATTGAAATTCAATTACATGAGCAGATGGGCTTTGCGCGGATATTGTACAATAAGGGGTTGTACCTGCAAAGCCTGCGGGTACTTGATAAATTCAAGGAACTGGCCCGGGCGCACAACCAATCGAGTTTCCTGATGCAGGCGATTTTTTTTGAGAAAAAGATCGAAGCCTTGCATATTACCCGTTCCAGCGAGAACAGGGCCGAAACCCTGGTGGCTGAATCGGAAGAGATCAGCCGCCGCATTCAACGGATCAATGATCTTTCCAATTTATCGCTGCTGCTCTACAACTGGTATATCCGCTCGGGGCATGCGCGCAACCGCAAAGATGAGGCCGAGCTGAATGCCTTCTTTGAGCAGCATATGCCCAAAGACCCGGCAAAGAATGCCGGTTTTTATGAGCAGTTGTATATAAACATGAGCTATACCTGGTATGCATTCATCAGGCAGGACTACCTGATGTACTACCGTTATACCGCCAGGTGGGTTGAGCTGTTCAGAAAGCACCCCGAAATGATCAAGGTAGAAACCTTGCAGTACATCAAAGGATTACACAATCTCCTGAGCGCACACTTCGACCTGAAGAACGAAGAGGGTTTTCGTAAAACGCTGGCATTGCTCGACGCGGTGGAAAAAACGGACATTGTACAGCAGAACGACAACAATCGCGTGCAGGCGTTTGTGTACGGACAACTGGCGCGGATCAACCAGTATTTTCTTGAGGGCCGGTTCAGCGACGGACTGGAAATTATTCCTGCCCTGGAAGAAAAGATGGAAGAATACTGGCTGCAGATCGACCGCCATCGCATTCTTGTATTCTATTATAAGATCGCCTGCCTGTATTTCGGCAGCGGCGACAACGAACGGGCGATCGATTACCTGCAAAAGATCATCAACCGGAAAGCCGACCTGCGCACCGATCTGCAGTGTTATGCGCGGCTGCTCCATCTTATTGCGCACTATGAGTTAGGGAATTTTGACCTGCTCGAATACCTGGTGAAATCGGTATATCGTTTTATGGCGAAAATGGATAGCCTGAGTGTAGTGGAAGAGGAAATGTTCAGGTTTTTGCGACATGCATTTGGTAAGCCGCGGACGGAGATCAAATTGGCTTTTGCAAAGTTGCTGACCAAGATAAAACCCTATGAGAATGATCCGCGCGAAACCCGCACTTTTTCCTACCTCGATGTTATCTCGTGGCTGGAGAGCAAGGTGGAAGGCGTGCCCGTGCAGGAGATCATCCGGCGCAAAAGCATTGCCAATCGCAAAAAGCGACACCTGGAATAAAAATGGCGGGAGCCGTCATCGGCAAAAGCCCCGGCTATTTTCCTCCCGGCGGGCAATATGTTCTCAGGAAATCGGTAAACAGGTGCGACAGGTGAAGACTGGTGCCTTCCCCCTCGCGTAGCGAATGCGTGCGGTTGGGATAGCTCATCAACTGGAATTTCTTGTCATACTTCACCAGTTCATTGATCAGCATTTCCGTGCCCTGGTAGTGTACGTTGTCGTCGCCGGTGCCATGTATTACCAGCAGGTTGCCCCGCAGGTTTTTTGCATGCGTGAGCGGAGAACCCTGCCGGTAGTCTTCTGCGTTTTCCTGCGGCAGCCCCATATATCTTTCCTGGTAAATATTGTCATAGAGAAGCTGGTTGGGTACAGGCGCCATGGCGATGCCTGTTTTGTAGATATCGGGATATTGAAACAGCAGGTTCAGGGTGGTGGAACCGCCGCCGCTCGACCCATACACCGCTACCCGTGCCGTATCGATAAACGGCCACTGCAATATCTTACGCGCGGCCATGGCCTGGTCGCGGATATTCACCTGCCCCACTTTACGGTAAATGGACTTTCGCCAGGCGGCGCCTTTGGGCGCGGGCGTGCCGCGGCCGTCGAGGCTGATCTGTATATAGCCGTCGCCGGGCATGTCGCCGGCATACATGGGTGTACCCGCGTTGTCTGCAATGTCCCGCACGGTTGCCGAGGCAGGTTCGGTATATACTTTGAAAACGACGGGGTATTTTTTATTACTGTCGAACTGCTTTGGCTTGATCATCCATCCATCCATCGTTATGCCATCGTCGGTGGTGACCTGGAACATTTCCACGGGTACCCTTCCCTGGTTTCTTGCGGGGGGCAGCTCGTTTGTTTTGATGCTGGTATGTTTCGGCAGGCTGACCCATTCCGACAGCGACGCATACCGGTGGTTGCTGAAGCTGTGTATGGCATAAAGTGCGGTGGGAGAGATACTGTAGTTGTGGGTGCCGGCCTGTTGTGCGGGCGAAAGTCTTTCGGGTTTGTCCGATCCTTTCAACGAAACGCGATAGAGATATTGCTGGGTGGCATTGTCGGGGGAGGCCATGAAGTAGACGAAACCGTTTTTCTCATCGATCGCTTTGAGGGTGATCAGGTCGTAGCTGCCCTTTGTAAGCGGCGTTTCTTTTTTGCCGTCGCGGCTGATGCGGTAAAGATGCCGCCAGCCGTCTTTCTCCGATACCCAGAGGAACTCCTTGCCATCATTGATCCATTCCCATCCGGTCGGATCTTCGCTCCATCTTGCTTTTATGTCTATCCAGGCATCGTCTGTTTCCTGGTAGATTTTTTTGCAATCGCCGGAACTGATATCGGCCAGGAATATGATAGCCTGGTTTTGTTTGCGGTTCAGTTGTTCCAATACCAGTTCGCTGCTGTTGGCTGCCCATTCCATTCGCGGAATATAGTGCTGCCGGCTATCGCCCGGTACATCCATCCACTGGGTAGTGGCTGTTGCAGTGTCGACCACGCCCACGCGGCAGGGAGATGGGTCTTCGCCGGCTTTGGGATATTCTACGGCTTTCACAAAAGAATACAGGGAATCGGTGTTGTTGATCAGCAGGAAGTTTTTGATCTTGCTGGCATCTACTTGCCAGTAGGCGA
>JAKPBL010000059.1 GCA_029778965.1 Bacteroidota bacterium | reverse complement strand
TTCATAGCCATGAACAGTGATAACAGGCGGGTGATTGTATTTAGTCGCTTCTTCACGCGCATAGCGCAGAAAGCTCTCTTCGCTGTTAACGGTTTCGCCGAAGCTCCAGCCGCCCAGCACCATGTACTCGAAACGATGGTCGGGCGTATCGGGCAGGCGGAAAAGATGGTTTCCGCCATAGGTGCTG
Organism: Bacteroidota bacterium; assembly: GCA_029778965.1. Classification (GTDB taxonomy): domain Bacteria; phylum Bacteroidota; class Bacteroidia; order Chitinophagales; family Chitinophagaceae; genus Flavihumibacter. The sequence goes on along the minus strand of JAKPBL010000059.1, from coordinate 2,412 downwards.
ATGGGCGTATACACGGGTCGGTACGCGTCTTTTACGATAATGCCGATGCCCTGCCAGGGCACCACCAGGGCGCTGTCGCCGATGTCTTCGTCGGGTATTCTCGCTTCCACATTTTTTCCCATCGATAAAATGATGCCGCCTTCGTGCACCGATTTGTATTCAGACATGATGCGCCTGATGCCGGCGCCCAGTGAAACCGGCAGTGCCGGCGGCTGGAACTGGCTGAACCTGACCTCCACCTCGCTCGAGTGTCTGCCGGCATACACGGTATAAAATTGCTCCAGCTCATAGAAACCGCGACCGCTGTTCCAGTTCATGGTTTTAACGCGGATCACACTGCGCAGGGGACCATTGCATACCACGTCGAACGCGAAACGGGTGTCGACCAGCGGCCCTTTGCCTTTGAAGGGAGAATGCCAGGCGCGCGCGGGACTATCCAATCGTTCGGGTCTTTCGAAAATGCACATGCCGCCGGCGCCAAAAGTCTGCGCCACCGTCATGATATCGGTGCCCATTTCGAAGGGCATATAGTAGCCTGAATTATTGGTCGAATATTCGTAATAGGCAGTAAGCATGGGTTTGCGTTTACCATGCAGGTCGAGGTCGTGCGGGTACCAGAGCTTCCAGCCCATTTCTTCCGACTCCCAGAAAGGAACGGTATGACGGCCGTAGTTGCCGATGCCGGCATGCACCTGGTGGGCAAACATGCCTCGCTCGTAGAAGTCCATGTAAACATAGAAATCGCGTGTTTCATTGGCGGCGAGATCGGTCATGAAAACAATCTCATCCCATATGCCGTCTTTATCGAGATCGTCGATCTGCAGGGCAATGGCATGGCCGTTGGTTTCTTTGCGGCGCAGGTAGCCGCTCATCTGCGTGAGCGCTTTTTTGTCGGGCTCTTTATTGGGCGCCAGCAGCGGGTCAACGATGGCGATTGAACGTTCGAGCACATCCTGCACCGGCAGGTCGCGGCGCCGTACGCAAACAGGCTGGTTTTTCAGCGGCACGCTGAGCGGGTTCTTCACGCTTACCCTTACCCGGCGGGCAGGGGCAAAATCTTTTCCTTCGGTGTACCAGCCGGCCTTCGTTTGCCCCGATACCGGGCAGGCGGAACAGATACAAAATAACCAAAGCAGCCGGCGCAGGTGTTGCGCCCATCTATTTTCTTTCATTGTCGTGTCTTTTTTACCGGCCGGCAAGGGGCCGGTTCTTTTCGGGTAGCCATTGCCGTAAGGGCTCCATGAACTGTACGGCATTGGCTGCCAGCACCTGTTTTTTTTCCTGCACGGGAAGCCGTGAAAACAGCAGCCAGCCCAGTTGTTGCCGCGGATCGCGCATGGGCAGGTCCGACCCATACAATATGCGGTCGGGGCCTACTACGGCCCGCAGGTATTCGATAATACCGCCGTGCACCGGCGTCAGCGTGATCTCTGCATATACATTGGGATGCTTTTGCATCACCTCCATGGCCATATCGGCCGTTTTGAAACTGCCGCAGGCGTGGGCGATGATCCATCGGCTGTTGCGGTATTTTCCGGCAAGCGTATCGATCTCCAGCAGGTCGTTGCGCGTGGCATGCAGCAGCCCGTAATAGCCCCTTTCGTTGCCGTACTGCCACCAGGGGTCATAGCGGGGATCGTGGTATTCGAGTCCGTAGAAATGATAGGGCTTCATGCCGACAAACCGTTTGTCGGCGTACACGGCCCGTACCCTGTCCATCATTTGCGGAATGCTGTAATGCACGGGATCAAAAGTGCCCAGCCCCCAGAATCCCGGCGGCGCCACGTCTAGCGCTTTTGCGGTAGTAACATTACCTGCTGCCGAGTCGAGGCTTACCACGCCGTTCCAGCTCATAAAGCCACCGCCGATCACGCCCAGTTGCTTCAGGTGACGGAACACACCCGAGGGGCCGCCGTTTTGCATGCGGTAGCCGAGACCACCAGCGCCGTTCAGTCCTTCGTCGAGAATATGCATGTGCATATCGATCACCGGCACACCAAGGGGTTGCCCCGTACGCACGGCTTTCATCAGGCCGTCTTCAGCGGTATTTTCCCGCGGCTTTGGCGGCGGATAGCCGGTGAGGCGAAGCAGGTTGCCACCCGCTATCGCCGACTTGACGGCAACAGGCAGCGCAGCCATATCGATATAGCTGCGATGCGCGCCCATCGACATGGCCGGCGCGGAAGTACCGAACAGCAATTGTTTTTCTTTTCCTTCTTTTACGAAGAATTCGAGGCCTTCGTTGATCTGGAACTGGTCGAAGCAAATATGCAATTGCGAAAAACGCAGCACCAGCGGAATGATATACCGTTGCTCGATCCAGTTGGTATGCACCAGCAGCAGGGGAATGCGCGGATGTGTGGCCAGGAAGGTTTCAACGGCATGCCAGCCGCCCAGCTCGGCGGCGCTGGT
>JAKPBL010000058.1 GCA_029778965.1 Bacteroidota bacterium | reverse complement strand
TCATATCGGCAACAAAGACATCTCGTTATGGGACGAAGAAGATGCCTTTTACTACGATGCCGTTCAGTTTGAAAACGGCGCCAGCCAGCGGCTGAAGATCCGCTCGCTGGTCGGGATCATTCCCCTGCTCGCCGTAGAGATCATGAATGAGTCGATGTTTGAAAAATTGCGCGAATTCAACAATCGCCTCGAGGTGATCCGCCGCACCCGCCCCGATCTTAGCCGGGTCATTTCCGATATAGAAGTAAAGAACAAAGATGGCAACTATCTTTTTGCCATTATGATCGGCGACCGGCTGGAACACCTGCTGAAACGGCTGCTCGACGAGGCCGAGTTCCTTTCAGACTACGGCATCCGCTCTTTATCGAAGCATTACCAGGAGCATCCTTTCGTGTTCAGCTACCAGGGCATCGAATACCGCATTCAGTATGAGCCGGGCGACAGCACCAGCTCGATGTTCGGCGGCAATTCCAACTGGCGCGGACCTATCTGGTTTCCCATCAACTACCTCATCATACAGGCGCTGCGCAAATACCACCAGTATTACGGTGATACCTACACGTTTGAGTTCCCTGCTAAATCGGGTAAGAGGCTTACGTTGAAGCAAATCGCCAACGAATTATCGAAGCGGCTGCTGAAAATATTTGAACGCAGCGAAACGGGCCAGTTCAGGTATCACCCCGCACACCAGCCCGAGTGGGCTGAAAAACATTTCCGCGAGCCACATTTATTCTATGAGTTTTTCCACGGCGACAGCGGCCAGGGGCTGGGTACCTCGCACCAGACGGGGTGGACGGCCCTGGTGGCTAACCTGCTGCTGGAAATGGATGAAGACTAAGCGGCCGGCCCTTGAAGCGCCCGCCAACCCTATTGCAGGTACTGGAACTAATGTATAATATTGTGGCAAGATGACTATGAAAAACAGTTCCGTTCTTTTGCTGCTGCTCCTGCTCTGCATAGCCGGTCACGGCCAGGTACGATACTTTGTGCAGGGCGGCGCCAACCTGGGCCTGCTGCCGACCACTGAAAATGGCGTATTATACACATTGCAGGGAAGCAATCCTCTTACCCAAATGGCCCTTGGCACTAAATCGACTTTCGCGAAGAGACCCGGCGGCTACCTGGCCGGCGGCATTCAATATGAAGTTCGTCCCCGACTGTACCTGGAAGGAACCCTGTCGTTCTCGCTACTGCGATACCGGCAACAGAACGAGTACCATACGGCTGTTTTAGTGGGCGACATCGATGGGCTACCGGGTGGCTACCGTTCGCGGTCTATGATGACATTTTACCAGGCGGGGTCCCCTTTGCCACCGGCCGATTTCAATCTGCCGGCTGGCATGTCTGTTCCCAGCGACCGCGTTGTACAATCGGCAGAGCATGGCAAGGCAAATAAAGCGGGACTGGCGCAATTGCTTTATGCCGACCTGGCGTTCACCGTTAAATACCGTTTCTGGCAGCGCAGCAGCATAGGGCTCGGCGGCGGTCTCAGCGGCCTGCTCTCCGGCAGCGCCATCAATCCGCGATGGGCGTACAAAGCCTCAGACGCTTCTCCCCATGAAATAAGCCAGGTAGATGTTTATTATGAAAAACACGGGCTGCGCGATAACCTCAATCCTGTTACCGTTTTTCTCCAGGGTGTGCTGGAACAGGGACTGAACGACAACTGGTCGGTCCAGGGAGGGTTCTCGCTGTACCTCTCTCCGCTCTACCGGAATATACCCGCTGAGCTGAATACCGATAAAACCAAAATACGACTGGTAACCCTCGGTGCGCGCTACTATTTCAGCCACAAGTAGGCAATGCCCTTCCTGTTGTTTCGGCCTATCGTTGTATTTTTAAGGTATGTTAGAACATCAGTTGCTACTGGTTATTGTTCTGTTCTTCCTGATGGCACTGCTGTACCTGTTCAGCCAGCGACTGAAGATTTCTTATCCCATTTTCCTGGTGATCGGCGGCCTCGGCATCAGTTTCCTGCCGCACATGCCGCGCTTCAATGTGAATCCCGACCTGGTGTTCACCATCTTCCTGCCGCCGCTTTTATTCGAGGCCGCCTGGCTTTCATCGTGGCGAGAGCTCTGGCAATGGCGACGCCCCATATTACTGCTGGGCTTTGGCCTGGTGCTGGCTACCTCGGCCGCCACCGCCTATTTCTCGGTAATGATCATTCCCGGCTTTACCCTCGCGATGGGCTTCCTGCTGGGTGGTATCATCTCGCCCCCCGATGCGGTAGCGGCCACTTCGGTGCTGAAGGGTATGCACGTGCCGCGGCGCGGACTGACCACGCTCGAAGGAGAAAGCCTCGTGAACGATGCCGCTTCACTGACCGTATTTCGTTTTGCGCTCGCAGCCATCATAACGGGAAAATTCGTAGTGCATGATGCGCTGGTTGCTTTTTCCATTCTTTCGGTAATGGGCGTAGCCGTGGGGCTGGCCATCGCGCACGTGCTGTACCTTATTCTCAAATACTGGGCGAAAGATTCAAGCATCACCACGCCCATGACACTGATCGCTCCCTACCTCATGTATATGGGCGCCGAAGCCATGGAATGGTCGGGTGTGCTGGCCGTGGTCAGCGGCGGACTCTTCCTCTCCTCCCGCGCGCCCGATTTTCTCCGGTACAATACCCGCATCCAGACGCATGAGGTATGGTCAACACTCAGCTTTCTCTTGAACGGGTTTGTATTTATTCTTATCGGGCTCGAACTGCCCGTCATCATTAATTCACTTGAAGGTTATTCGATCAAAGACGCCATCTCGTATGCAGCGCTGATCAGTGTGATGGTGATCGTGATCCGCATCGTGTTGGTGTACCTGGCGGTTTATATTCCACGGTGGACGAGCAGGAAGATCCGCGAACGGGAAAAACGGCCGGGCATCAAGCTGCCATTTATTATCGGCTGGGCCGGTATGCGCGGCGTGGTGTCGCTCGCTTCGGCCCTGGCCATTCCGCTCACCCTGCCCTCGGGCGCCGGTTTTCCCCACCGCAATATCATCCTTTTCATCACATTCGCGGTGATCCTGGCTACCCTGGTATTCCAGGGATTAACCCTGCCCTTGTTCATCAAATGGCTCGATGTAAAAGAAATCGACGAACATATCCCTGAAGGAGAGCAGATAGAAAGCATCCGGCTGGAGCTGGCCAAACAGGTGGTCACTTATCTCGACGCCAATTATGCATACGAAATGGAACAGTATGAAAGCATCAGCCGCCTGCGCGAGCAGTTTACGCGAAGCATTGCCGCTACTGAAAATGCGGTCAGGGCAGGCGACCGGAAACAACTGCTGACGGTACGCGGACTCATCACTAAAATATCACTGGAGCTGATCACCCTGCGCCGCGAACAGCTACAACGCATCAGGCTCGAACAACGCTACGACGAGAAAGTGATCCGCGTGCTCGAAACCAATCTCGATCTCGAAGAAGCCCGCCTGTCGAAAGCATGATATGCGCACCGGCCACAATAACGCGGCTGTTTCCACAGGCGCCTTTTAGACCAAACCCAAAGAAAGTTTATACGGTTTGTTTGCATATGCTTGCAGGTACCCGCAGCGGTTTATATTTTGCAACATTGTTGTAAAATATGGGGTTTTCTGAAAAACCCCTTACTATTTGTGACTTCCGATTTTCTAACGGACTGCTTTTTGTGAGCAGTCCCCCGGCCTTGCATATTCCGGTTATTACTCCTAATTTTGCAGGCATAAAAGATATTCCTTTTCGAAAAACCTAAACCTTTCGTATTGAAACAAGCGCTTATAGCAGCAGCCTGCCTGGTCGGCAGCATGGCCCACGGACAATCCAAAAAATTCGACTTCAAGCTCGGTGGCGAGTATGACCTTCCCCGCAGAACAACCGACCTGGCCTTTGTAGGCAACGATAAAGACGGCATTCTCAATCTTTCTATCAAAAAAGAAGAACTCATCGTGGTGCAGTTCGATCCGAAATCACTGGCCAAAACGATGGAGCGGCAAATTGAAATTCCCGAGGCATCGCGCAACCTGAACAGCGAGTTTGTAGCCGATTTTCGCAACGGCAAGTACTTCTGGCTGCACAGCGATTGGAACAAGAGCAACGAGAAAGAAATCCTGTACGGCGACCTCATCGACCTGAAGGCAGGCAAAATGGCCACAGCCAATAACCAGTTGTTCACTACCTCAAAAATCGCCGGTACGGCCGCAGCGGCCGGGTTCTATAATTTCAAAGCGGTTGATAAATACACTTTCAAATACAGCTACGACCAGAAAAAACTGCTGGTCACTTATCGGTCATATCCCGAAGCGCGCAACGACAAAAAGAACTTCGACAAGCTCGGCTTCCAGGTATTCGATGAAAACCTGCAGCTTATCTGGGGCGGTGAATTCACCATGCCTTACACGGAAGCCGTTATGGACAATTCCGATTTTGCCGTCGATTCAGATGGCAATGCCTACCTGCTGGCCAAAGTATATGACAGCGACAAACGTCGCGAGCGCGACAAAGAGACCGGCAAGCCTGCCTACAGGTACGAGGTTTTCAAATTCAGCAAAGGGAACAGCAAGCCCGCCATTGCCAAAATCGTGCTCGACGACTATTTTATTTTGGAAAGCTCCATTATTGAAAACGCTGCGCACGACATCATGGTCGCTTCTACTTACAGCAAAAAGAGAAAGAGCATCACTACCGACGGCGTATTTCTGGCCAACCTCGACGCTACCGGGCAGCTCGTGAAATTCAGGAAGGGATATTATGAGTTCCCGCTGGAAGAGCTCGCAAAATTCGAATCTGCCCGCAAACGCCGGCGCATGGAGCGCAAGGACGACTATGAGGCCGATAACCTGAAAGTGCGCAACGTGGTGGTGGAATCAGACGGCAGCATCTTTGTTGCCTGCGAAGAATACATCGTTACCGCGCACTACAGTTCAAGCTATGGCGCAGGCGGCACGTTTACCACCAGCCGCGTATATTATACTTACGATTACAACGATATCATCGCCACCAAAATAGACGCCGGCGGAACCATGCAGTGGGTAAGAAAGATACCGAAAATGCAACACGGCACCGCACCCGGGGGCACCATGGGCTTCAAATTGATAAGCGACGCCACCGGTTATTATTTTCTCTACCTGGACAATATTAAAAACATGGAGTTGGGTGACACGGACGTACCGAAAAGACACCTCGATGGTTATGGCGGCCAGGTGATCGTATCCAAGATCGATAACAGCGGAAAACACAGCAAGGAATTACTGTTCGATACCCGCGATGAAAGCATCATGATCTTCCCGCAGAATTTTTACCGCATCGACGGAAACCGGTTTATCGGCCGGGCCCGGCTGAAGAAAAATCTTTTCCAGCCAGTGCTGATCACGTCCAAATAACAGCGGCGGCAGATTAAGCAAACATCAACGACCGGTAACACCTCAGCGTGGTATATAACGGCGGGTAAGCCAACGGCGAACCGGCTCGTCCACCAGCTTCAGTACCGCCCAGGAGAAAGCGATCAGCCCGATTGTTCCGGCAGCCGACATCCAGGCCATCTCCGTCATCGACGGCTGTTTTGCCCTGAGGTAATCGGCAAACCACCACATATACCAGTAATGCGTCATGTACAGCGGATAGGAAATATCGCCCGAGAACCGGCATATTTTTTCAAACCCGGGCTTCAGGGTGGCGCCGACACCCAGGCAAATGAGCAACGGCGAATAAACGATCGCGACGAACGGAGCATATATATAATCGAACGAGGTATGTGGTACCATAAATAACAGGGCCAGCAAAAAAGCCAGCCCGGCAAAGCCAAGCTGGTTGGGTATCTTCCAGCCCGACCGGTAAATCAGCAGTCCCGCCAAAAAGGAAAATGATACGCGGGGCATCGCCACCCACCAGTCGTTTTTTCCCCAGCCATTCAGCAGGCCGAATGGTATGGTGGCGGCATAAGCCAGCCAGCCGGCGCTGGCAATCACCAATATCCAAAGCAGCCGTTTTGATATACGGCATAACAGCAATGCATATACGATATTAGCGACGTATTCCCAGAAAAGCGACCAGGAAGGTGCGTTCAGTCCGAACAGGTTGTTTACCCGGTTGTCCATAACGGGGTAAGGAACCAGGAAAATGGTCGCCAGGAACAAAAGCAATAGCTGTATTTTGCTTTCCGTAAACGGATTGAAGCCGAAAGGATCGTAGAAATAGCCCGCAAAGCCGAGAACACCACCGAGTACCACCAGCGGATGCAGGCGGATCAGCCGGCGTTTGAAGAAACGCCATACGCCCATCTCTTTCATCCGGTTGTCGTAAGCATACCCGATCACAAAACCCGACAGGCAAAAGAAAAAATCGACTGCAAGAAACCCATGCGATACCAGGTTGTCGGCAGGGTCGGGAAAAATAATTTCCATGAAATGAAAAACCACTACTGCTATAGCAGCAATACCCCTTAGCCCGTCGAGTATTTTGATATGAGGTCGTGACGCAATCATCATGCGTCAAATCTACGTGTTCACATCAGTCGCGCAATGCGTCAATGTACTTTTGAATATATTCCGATATGAACTTGCGCTTGTACTGCATAATGAAACGCGGGTGCTCCAATGCTACCAGCTTGCCGAAGAAACCATATTCGCGGTTAAGCGCCTGCAATACCTTTTCATTTTTACCCGTGCCCAGGCAATACACGGTATCTGTTTTCATACCCAGGGCGATGAGCGCACGCACGCTTTTTACCATGAACGGCTTCACCATTTCCTGGAGCGCCGGGCTGTCGTAGTAATTATAGTTTACTTCCGTTCCTTTCTCCGTTTGCGATACAAAACCCAGCGGGCAGGGCGAATTGATATACACCTGCCCGTAGAATACGTCGGGGCCGCCGAAAGCATCGATCATGCTGTATATAAATTCAGCGGATGGTTCGTGCGAAGGCTTTCCCTGGTAAGCTATACCCAGCTCCGACTGCAGTCTTTTGGTATCCGTAAACGGAATGCCGGTGATACCGCCGCCATGCCGGCCGGGATTGATGCCGAGCAACAGCTTCCGCGGGCGGTTGTCGCTATAGAAGCGGTCGCAGAATTGTTGCAGCATGGGCAGCGCCAGTTTTGATTCTCGAAAGGGGTTCATGATCCGTATCCCGGCGGGCAACGGTCCGGTGTACGAGAGGCGCCGGTGGAATTGCATGATGCGGTCGCCCAGGGTTGTTGCAGATGGCATGACGATTATTTCAAGGCGTCGGCAG
>JAKPBL010000057.1 GCA_029778965.1 Bacteroidota bacterium | reverse complement strand
ATCCCAAACGCATCGGCATATATGGTGGCTCTTATGGCGGATTCATTACACTGATGGCATTGTTCACCAGCCCCGGTACTTTTGCCGCCGGTGCCGCATTAAGACCGGTAACCGACTGGGCGCACTACAACCATGGTTATACGGCCAATATTCTCAACGAGCCGGCGAACGACAGCATTGCTTATCGCCGCAGTTCACCGATCTATCATGCCGACGGCTTAAAAGATCGCCTGCTGATCTGCCACGGCATGGTCGATGTGAACGTGCATTTTGAAGACGTGGTGCGCCTTCAGCAGCGCCTGATAGAACTGAAAAAAGACAACTGGGAGTTGGCTGCCTATCCCATGGAAGACCATGGCTTTGTAGAGCCCAGCAGTTGGACCGATGAGTACAAACGGATCTTCAGGCTGTTTGAAGAAACCCTGAAATAGCTGGAGGGTTGAAACCCCCTGGTCAGTTGTCTGGCGAAACCGGGGTGCCCGGCAGCCTGAATTTCTCCCGGGGATGATCGGCATGCCCATCACCCGGCCGGGCATACCACGCAAAGCAGTGAAGGCAGAAGAAAAAACAACAGGCGACAAACGCTTCACATAACAATAATAAAAAATCAAACGGTGGCAGCGACCAGCCGGTCCAGCACCTTCATCACACCATCTTCGTCGTTAGACGCAGTAAGAAAACGCGACGCCTCTTTAATAGCCGGATGTGCGTTTTCCATCGCATAGCTGAAATACCCTTCCTTCATCATCTCGAGATCGTTCAGGTAATCGCCGAACACCATCGTTTCAGTAAAATCAATACCGAATCGCTGCTGTATCACCTGTACAGCCCTGCCCTTATTGGCGTCTTTATGAAAAAGGTCGAGCCATATTTGCCCGGACACCTTGACCTGGAGGTCGTTTTCCAGCGCCTTGAAATACCGGTAGCTGTTTTGCTCGGCGCCGGCGAGGTCGCAGATGGCGATCTTCAGGAACTGGTCATTTTCTACCAGGGTGAGGTCGTCTACCACCTGCTTGCGCAGGTAATACATATTCAGGTTCTCCATAAACACCGGCGATGTATTCTCCACATACGCCTGTTTTTTACCGCATAAGATAATATAGCTGTCGGGAATGCCCCTGGCGATGGTAATCAGTTCGCAAATCCGGTCTTTGTCGAGCGCCTGCACCAGTATGTCCTCCTCCTTGTACACCACGTAGCTGCCATTCTCGGCAATGAATACCACATCGTTCTTGATCGTCTCGAATTCGTGCTGCAGGTTGAAAAACTGCCGGCCGCTGGCGGCGGCGAACAAGGTGCCTTTTGCCTTCAACCGGGAAAACACTTCGTAAAAATTAATGGGAAGTTGCTTTTCGGTGTTAAGTAAGGTGCCATCCATATCTGTCGCCACCAGTTTGACCCTTGATATATCCATGTATGTTGCTTTGCAGCAAAAATCGTCTTATTTTCCTTCTGCCGCGCGCAGCAGTGCATCGATGTCAAATTTCTTCATCTTCATAAAGGCATTCATCACTGCCTGCGCAGTCGCAGGGTTGGTCATCAGTTTGCCCAGCATGGAAGGCACCACCTGCCACCAGACCCCAAACTGGTCGCGGCACCAGCCGCACTGGTCTTCCGTACCATGGCGGGTAAATTCATTCCAGTAATAATCGATCTCCTGCTGCGTATCGCAGGCAATAACGAACGAAACACCCTGGTCAAAGCTGAATGGTTGCGGCACGCCGCTGTCCATCGCCATAAACAGGCTGTTACCCAGCCGGAAGCGCGCATGCACGATCGTTGCATCGGTTTTCGCCTGCCCGGGCATGTACCGCATTTCGAATATCTTTTCAGCGTCTTTAAACACACCGGTGTAATAATTGATCGCGGCGTCGGCCCTGTTCTGCTGCCCGCCGCAAAACATGAGCAGCGGAACCACCTGCTGGCCCACCGCCGCTATATCCCCCAGGGTAAGTTGCCAGTTGACGCCGAAACGGTCGGCCACCCAGCCATAATATTCGCTCCACTCGTATTGCTGCAACGGCATCAGCACGTTCCCTTCGGCCGAAAAAGCAGACCAGGCACGATCCAGCTCTTCCTTTTTCTCAAAGGTCGCATACAGGGACACAGCCGGATTGGGCCGGAACAGCGGTCCTGCATGGAGTAACATAACCGGCAAGCCACCTATCTCGAAACGGGTGACCAGCGGAGTGGCCTCTTTCATGACAGCGCCAGCAAATAACGAACAATACAGGTCGGCGGCCTCCTTTGCCTTTTGCTCACCATCAAACCAGAAGCAGGGGTACGGACGATGAAATGCCTTTTGCTCGGTATATGCTTTCAGCAGCGCCAATGCTTCCGGCCAGGTCTTGTTAAAATAGTCTTTGTATTTGTCGTTTACATCCACTTCAACCGTCAGCCCGGTTTTTCCATTCCTGGCATCGAAGCGATATATCTCCAGGCCCGACCATTCTTCAACAGCCTTGCCTTCGGTAATAATAGCGTCGCCATCCACTAG